>NZ_LFVW01001132.1:0-1776 GCF_001182915.1 Kitasatospora sp. MY 5-36 | reverse complement strand
CTGCCCGCGGGCGCCCGCCGCAGGGGTCCCGGGCGCCCGCCGGAGCGCGGCCCCGCCCCCGCCGGGGCCGCGTACGGGGCCGTTCCAAGCGCTCCCGAGGTCCCCCGATCCAAGTTTTTCGCGCCCTGTCCGCCGGCGCACCCCGCCCGCCGGCGGACCCCGGCAAGCCGGTGTACCTGCGGCCCGCCATCGTCGGCCTGCTCGTCCCGGCGGTCCTGATCCCGCTGATCGTCGTCATGGCCAAGCGCGACCCCGAGTTCGCCGAGGCCGGCGACTGCATCCACAACAACAACCCGATCGCCGCCGCCCTGCCCGGCGTCGTCGACAGCAATCCCGACATCGACGTGGTCCCCTGCTCCGACCCGAAGGCCGAGGCCCGCGTCGTCGGACGCGAGGACGACACCACCGACGGCGAGAACGCCTGCCGCAAGTACCCCACCGCCGACGGCTACTTCACCTCCAAGCACGGCAGCGACAAGTACACCCTCTGCCTGCAGAGCCTGGAGACCCCCAAGCAGCCGAAGCCGACCACCATCTTCGGCCCCGTCAACCCGTAGCGAGGCGCCGCGCCGGGTCCCTCGCCGTACTCGGTCGGCCGAGCCTTCGCCGAACGGCCCGGCGCCGGGCCGTTCGCTGTCACCGGGGGCGGTGGGCAGGGGAGTCGGGGGTGTATGTTCGCACCCAGCCGTCCAGAAGGGCGAAGGCCATGGGGATCTCCACGCACGCGATGGTGCCGCCGCTCCTGGTGGCCGCACTGGTCCTGCTCGCCGTCAGACTGGCCCGACGGCACCGCGGCGGTGCGCCCGTACCGCTGCTGCCGCGCTCGCTGCCGGCCCGCGCCGTCGCAGCGGTCGTCATCGCCCTGGTGATGCTCTCCGGAGCGCTGACCGGAGACCCCTGGTCGGCGGTCGTCCCCGCCCTCACGCTCGGCGGCCTGACCGGCGCCCTCGTGGACCTCCGCTACGGCTCCCCGCGCTGACGCCCGCCCGCGGCGCTGCCCGGGCGGTTCGTCAGGAGGCGGACGGCTCGATCTCCCCGGCGAAGACGATGACCTGGTCGATGAGGCTCCGCCGCAGGTGGACGACGTCCGTTCCCGCCAGGCGGGGGCCTCCGTCCGGCGTGGTGAAGACCCACTGGTAGCGGGCCCACTCGCCGGGCATGTCCACCGCCGAGCAGCGCGTCATCGTGCCGGTTCCCGCCGGGTGGCGCCGGATGTCCAGCACGAACTGCTCGACCGCCGCGATTCCCTCGCTGCGGCCCAACGGCCCCCAGAAGACCACGTCGGAGGTCAGGGCCTGGGAGAGCAGGGCCGTCACATAGGTGTCGTCCGAGGCGTTGAACGCGGAGATGAACGTGTCGATCGCGGAGCGTGCCGTCTCTTCCTGCATACCCCAGTAATACCAGCCGCTGCGCGTACGGATCAGGAAGAGGGCGAGCACCAAGGGCGGCAGCACCCACGCGGCACCCCGTGCCGCCCGGGCTTCCGCCCTCGATCCGCACGCCGCCGCCCCGGTGTCGGAACCGGGGTGGCGCTGGACCCAGTGGGTGACCAACCGGCTTTCCGCGGAGGACTCGGCGGTCCGTCCCGTGATGGGACCGCATGCGCCGCACGCGCGCCGGAACCGCGCCACCGGGCTCCCCGCCCGCGCAAATCCCCGGTGAGGAGCGGTACATGGCCTCCAGGGTGTTCGTACGGGTTCCGGCATGGGGCGGAGCGGCACACGCCTCCGGGCTCAGCGGCAGGTGGCAAGGCCGCCCGGGTGCGGGCCGGCCGCC
>NZ_LFVW01001131.1:0-1778 GCF_001182915.1 Kitasatospora sp. MY 5-36 | reverse complement strand
CGGGCGTCGGTGGCGCCCAGTTCGCGGGCCCGGGCGACCAGGTCGGAGGAGGCGCCGAGGACCAGGTCGGCGGCGCGCGCCACCCGGCGCTCCATCAGCCGCTGCAGCCGGCGCTCCATGCCGGTGGCCAGCAGCGCGTGGTGCGAGGTGACCACCAGCGGGGTCTCGGGCCGCAGGCCCGGGAAGCGGCCCGCGGTGCGCAGCGCCAGGTCGGACAGCAGCCCGGCCCGCAGCCCGTGGGCGTGCACCACGTCGGCGCCGGTGAAGGCCCGGCGCAGCTCGCCGATCGCGGTGGCGTCGCTGCGGGCTCCCGCGGTGGGGGTGATGTCGACGGTGTGGAACCTGGCGCCCGTACGGGAGAAGCCGAACAGCGCGTCCGTGCCGGCCGGCGCGCAGACCGTGACGTTCACTCCGTGTGCGACCAGGCCCTGGGCCAGGGAGCGCACGTGCGCACCGATGCCGCCGGTGCTGGCGGCCAGGACGAGTACCACGTGCAGCTGCCCCGGTTCGGGGACGGCCGCGGTGGCCCGGGCGGCGGAATGGTCCACGTCGTCTCGCATCCGACTCGATCAGGTTCGCGCGCCGCTTCGCGAGGATTGCCCGCCCGGCGGCGCTCGGGGCTGGGAAGCCAGTGTCCAGCCGCCACGATGCCAGGTCGGCGGCCCTCTTGGACAGTCGGCGCCACGGGGGCGCGTCGCCGACGTCCGGGGGGCCGCCGGCCCCGGCTAGCGGCGGCGCGGGGCCCGGGCCGCGGCCAGCAGTTCCTCGGCGTGGGCGCGGCCCAGTTCCGAGTCCTCCAGGCCGGCCAGCATCCGGGAGAGTTCGCGCACCCGCTCCTCGTCGTTCAGCACCTTGACACCGCTGCGGGTCACGGTGCCGTCGTTGGTCTTCTCCACCACCAGGTGCCGGTCGGCGAACGCGGCGACCTGCGGGAGGTGGGTGACCACCACGACCTGGGCGGACTCGGCGAGCTTGGCCAGCCGGCGGCCGATCTCGACCGCGGCCTTGCCGCCGACGCCCGCGTCCACCTCGTCGAACAGGTAGGTGGGGACGGGGTCGGCGCCCGCGAAGACCACCTCGACGGCGAGCATCACGCGCGACAGCTCACCGCCGGAGGCGCCCTTGGCGATCGGGCGCGGCTGGGCGCCGGGGTGCGGGGCGAGCAGCACCTCGACCTCGTCCACGCCGTGCGGCCCGTAGGCGACGGTGCGCCCGCCGACCTCGATCCCGGCCAGGTCGTCGACCTGGCCGATCGCGAAGGTCACCCGGGCGTGCGGCATGGCCAGTTCGGCGAGTTCGGCGGAGACCGCGTCGGCGAACCGCCCGGCCGCGGCGTGCCGGGCCTGCGACACCTCGGCGGCCAGCTCGGCCAGCTCGGCCCGCAGCTCGCTCTCCCGGGCGCCGAGCTCGTCGATCCGGTCGTCGTCGCCGTCGAGCTCGGCGAGCCGCACCGCGCTGGCCTCGGCCCAGGCGATCACCTCGGCGAGCGCGTTCTCCTCGCCGCCGTACTTGCGCAGCAGCTGGGCCAGGACGGCCCGGCGGTCCTCGACGGCGGCCAGGCGCACCGGGTCGGCGTCCAGGTCGTCCGCGTAGCCGGCCAGGTCGCCGGCCACGTCGGCGAGCAGGTAGCCGACCTCGTTGAGGCGGTCGGCCAGGGCGGCCAGCCGCTCGTCGTGGTGGCGCACCGCGTCCAGGGCCCGGCGGGACTGGGCGAGCAGGGTGCCCGCGTCCAGCGCCTCCGGGTCGACCGGGTCGCCGGCCAGCGCCGCGTGGGCGAG
>NZ_LFVW01001130.1:0-1780 GCF_001182915.1 Kitasatospora sp. MY 5-36 | reverse complement strand
CGCCGCCGACACGGCGCTCGCCGCGGCCCGGGCGGCCGGCGGCGACTGCTGGCGGCTCTCGGCCCGGCCGCCCGGGGAGTCCGGGGAGCCCCGCGCCGACCGCTCCGAACAGGCCGCTCGCACGCCCGATCACGGAACGGATGCCGAACGTGACCGTACGGAAAAGGCGGGTAGTGTGTCGGCCTGTGTCGGCCGGGACCCGTTCGCCCAGCCGGTCGCGACCCATACGACTGCCACCGCGGCCGGGCCCAGCGACGTGCTGTCCTAGCCGTCCGCCCGTACTCGGCCGGGCGAAAACGTGCCTGAGTAAGGTGAACGCATGACGACGACCAACCCCCGAGTTCCGGTGACCAAGGCCGTGGTGCCCGCGGCCGGACTGGGCACCCGCTTCCTTCCGGCGACCAAGGCCACCCCGAAGGAGATGCTCCCGGTCGTCGACAAGCCGGCGATCCAGTACGTCGTCGAGGAGGCCTCCGCCGCGGGCCTGTCCGACATACTGATGGTCACCGGGCGCAACAAGCGGGCCCTGGAGGACCACTTCGACCGCGCCTACGAGCTGGAGGAGCTGCTGGTCCGCAAGGGCGACGAGCAGCGCCTGGCCCGGGTCCGCGAGTCCGTCGAGCTGGCCAACATGCACTACGTCCGCCAGGGCGACCCGAAGGGCCTCGGCCACGCCGTCTCGGTCGCCGAGCAGCACGTCGCCGGCCAGCCCTTCGCCGTCCTGCTCGGCGACGACCTGATCGACCCGCGCGACCCGCTGCTCTCCCGGATGATCGAGGTGCAGCAGCAGCTCGGCGGCTCGGTCGTCGCCCTGATGGAGGTCGACCCCTCCCAGATCCACCTCTACGGCTGCGCCGCCGTCAAGGCGAACGGCTTCGGCGAGGACGTCTTCCAGGTGACCGACCTGGTCGAGAAGCCCGAGCCCGGCGAGGCCCCGTCGAGCTACGCCGTGATCGGCCGCTACGTCCTCGACCCGCTGGTCTTCGACGTGCTGCGGGAGACCCCGCCCGGCCGCGGCGGCGAGATCCAACTGACCGACGCCCTGCGCGAGCTGACCAACCGCGAGGCGGCGGACGGCGGTCAGGTGCACGGCGTGCTCTTCAAGGGCCGCCGCTACGACACCGGCGACCGCGCCGACTACCTGCGCGCTATCGTCCGTCTGGCCGCCGAACGCGAGGACCTGGGCCCGGAGTTCCGCTCCTGGCTGCGGGAGTTCGTCGGCTCCGAGATGCAGGACTGACGCAGGACCACGACCGAGGGAGCGAGCCGCCGATGACCGGGTCCACCGAGCACAGCACCATGCCCAGCGCCTGCTGCGACGCCGGAGCGGACCCGGCCCCGGCGGCCCCCCGCCTCTGGACGGTGGACGAGCACCTCGCCGACGTGCTGGCCGCGGTCGGCCCGCTGCCCGCGATCGAGCTCCAGCTGCTGGAGGCCCGCGGCTGCCGGCTCGAGGAGGACGTGGTCGCCGACGGCGACCTGCCGCCCTTCGACAACAGCTCGATGGACGGCTACGCGGTCCGCACCGCCGACACCGAGGGCGCCACCGACACCTACCCGTCGGTGCTCTCGGTGGTCGGCGACATCGCGGCCGGCGCCGACGTGCTGCCCAGGGTCGGCCCCGGCCAGGCCGCCCGGATCATGACCGGCGCCCCGATGCCGCCCGGCGCCCAGGCCGTCGCCCCGGTCGAGTGGACCGACGGCGGCACCGGCACCGGGGTGGCCGCCGCCGCGATGACCGCGCCGGTCCCGGACGAGGAGGTCCGGGTGCTGCGCCCGG
>NZ_LFVW01001129.1:0-1791 GCF_001182915.1 Kitasatospora sp. MY 5-36 | reverse complement strand
CGCTCGCACCCCGCTCCACCGCGGCCGCCGCCCCGGAGGCCACACTGCTCGCACTCTGGCCGGAGGAGCAGCCCGCGAGCGCCGCCGCACCGACCACCGCGGCGGCCAACACCCCTGCCACCGCCCGCCGTTGGCGGCGCAGCGGCGGTGCGTCCAGGTCCTGGGCGGTGGCCCTCGGCGGGGTACAGGCCCTCGCGCGGGTGAGCGGCTGGCGGTCCATGCGGTCCCTCGTTTCCGGTCGGCGCCGGGCTGCCCGGCACACCTCCCGGCCCACCCTCCGAGGGCGGGCGGGCCTCCACCAGCAGGGCTGCTGCCTCCGGGTGAACCGGCCTGCGGGACCCGCCTCCACGAGGGGCCCTACGAGAGCCCCGAGCCCTCCTGCTCGTCCGCCTCCACCGCGGCCCGCTCCTCGCGCAGCCGCACCTGGTGGCGGCGCCGGGCGACCGCGCCGTACGCCCCGGCGGCGCTCGCCACGAAGGCCACCAGCCCGACCCACGGCCGGTCGAAGACGTGGCCGGTCAGGTGGTCCAGCGAGTACCGGCCGGCACCGGCCAGGCCGATCGCCAGCCCGGTCGCGCCGAGGAAGGCCGGGTACTCGTAGCCGCCGGACATCGCGAAGAAGCCGGCCGGGGCGTGCACCGACACCGCGCCCGCCATCGTCCCGGCCACCACCGCGCCGGCCGCCGGGGTGGCCAGCCCGGCCACCAGCAGCGCCCCGCCGCCCGCCTCGCCGAGGCCGGCCGCGAGCGCGCTCTCCCGGGCCGGGTGGAAGCCCATGTGCTCCATGGCCTGGGTGGTGCCCTCCAGGCCGCCGCCCCCGAACCAGCCGAACAGCTTCTGGGTGCCGTGCGCGATCAGCACCCCGCCGACCGCGCCGCGCAGGGCCAGCAGGCCCAGGTCCTTACGGTTCAGGCACATGTCGCATCCTCGCTTCCGCGGCGGGCTGGTCCCGCTCGCTGGCAGTCCTGCCTCCATAGCAACCGAGAGCGCCCGTCCCTTCGAGCCGGGACCGCCATCCGGGCGAATTCGCCCCTGCCCAGGAATGGAACGGCCGCCGGGGAGATTCACGCCACGCCCGGCCGCGGGGCGTGGCGCCCCGGCCGCCCGGGGCCGCGCGGTCATGCTGGGCCCATGTTCGTCTTCAACCTGGGCAGCGCCTTCATCACCTTCTTCGCCGTGGTCGGTCCGCCGAAGACCCTGCTGGCCTTCGCCCGGCTGGCCGGGACCAGGAGCAACCTGGAGCTGCGGCGGCTGGCGGCGCTGAGCACGGCCATCTCGGCGGTGATCGGCCTGGTGCTCGGCTTCGGGGCCGACGAGCTGACCACCCTGTTCCACATCAGCGACCAGTCGCTGCAGCTCGCGGGCGGGGCGATCTTCTTCGTGTACGCCGTCGCGCTGGTCTTCGGCGTCCACCTCGGCTCGGACGGCGAGGAGGACGAGCACCTCGCGAACCCGCTGGTGGACGGCATCCGCGAACTGCTGCTGCCGTACATCGCCAGCCCGCTCGCCATCACGGCCGTCCTGGTCGCCTCGCTCAACCAGGACAACTGGGGCTGGAAGGCCGCCGTCTCCGGGGCGTACGTGGCCGTCGCGGTGATCAACTACCTCTGCGTGGCGGTGCTCGCCCCGCTGATGCGGCGCACCCACCGCACCTCGCTGGAGGTGCTGTCCCGGCTGCTCGGGCTGCTGCTGGCGGCGGTCGGCGTCGAGCTGTTCCTGGAGGGCCTGGCCGGGCTCGGGGTGCACCTGCCGACGGGGCACTGAGCCCGGCCCGCCCCCAGCCCCCGCCCG
>NZ_LFVW01000112.1:0-21637 GCF_001182915.1 Kitasatospora sp. MY 5-36 | reverse complement strand
GGCTGGCTGCCCGCCGCCTGGAGCGCCCCGCGCCGCACCTCGCTGGCCAACGGCGCGCCGATCGCCGCGCTGGTCGGCACCGGCGACGTCGCCCTGAGCGCCTTCGCGGCCGACCGCCCGGACGTGCTGGCCGGGGCCGGAGTGGTCGAGGAGACCGGCGAGTTCCGGTTCTGGGCCCAGGCCACCGACCGGCTCACCGTCCGGATCGACACCTCGCGCCGGCACTTCGGGCGCGCCCTGGCCGACCTGGCCGCCTGGTGGGGCGAGGGCCGTACGGCCGACATCCCGGAGGCCGCCCGCCGTCCCGCGTACTCCACCTGGTACTCGATGCACCAGGACATCACCCCCAAGGGCGTCGAGACCCAGGCCGCGCTCGGCAAGGAGCTGGGCCTGGACGTGATCATCGTGGACGACGGCTGGATGACCGCCGACCGCACCCGCGGCTACGCCCACTGCGGTGACTGGGAGCCGGTGTCGTTGCCCGACACCGCCGCCCACGTCCGGCGGGTGCACGAGCTCGGGGTGCGCTACATGCTCTGGTACGCGCTGCCGTTCATCGGCAAGGACAGCGCCGCGTACCGGGAGATCGGCCACCTCGCGCTGGCCGACGCCGCCCACATGGGCGCGATCGTCGCGGACCCGCGCCACCCCGAGGTCCGGGCCTTCCTCACCGACCGGCTCGTCCGGGCCGTCGAGGAGTGGGGCATGGACGGCCTCAAGGTGGACTTCGTCGACTGGTTCGCCCGGGCCGCGGAGCGCGACGACGCCCCGGCGGCCCGCCCCGGCGCGGACTGCGCGAGCGTGGACGAGGGCGTGGAGCGGCTGCTCGCCGCGATCCGCGGCCGCATCACCGCCGCGAACCCGGAGGCGATGATCGAGCACCGCCAGCCGTACGTCAGCCCCGGCCTGTGGCCGTACGCCACCATGATCCGCGCCACCGACTGCCCGCTCAGCCCGCAGGAGAACCGGCAGCGGACCATCGACGTGCGGCTGGCCGCCGGGCCCGTCCCGGTCCACGCCGACATGCTGATGTGGCACCGGGAGGAACCGGCCGAGCAGGTCGCCTGCCACCTGATCAACGTGCTGTTCTCGGTGCCGCAGATCTCCGTCGACCTCGCCGCCCAGAGCGAGGAGCAGCGCGAGGCGATCGCCTTCTGGCTCGGCGTCTTCCGCGAGCACGCCGACACCCTCCAGCTCGGCGAGCTGCTCCCGGCCCGCCCGGACCTCGGCTACCCGATGGTCACCGCGCGCGGCACCGGCGGCGGGACCGGCGCCGGTACCGACACCGGCACGGTGGCCGTGGCCCGGTACGCCGCGCTGCCGGTGGACGCCTCCGGCGACGACTGGCGCACCCTGCTGGTGGCCAACGCCGACGCCGACCCGGACGTCCGGCTCACCGGCGGCCGCGGGCAGGTGGCGGTGACGGTGCAGGACGCCCGGGGGCGTATCGTCCGGCAGGGCGAGGTCGAGCTGGACCGGGCGGACGTGATCCCGGTGCCGCGCGGCGGGCTGCTGACCCTGCGTCGCTGACCGCCTCCGGGGCCGCCGGCCGGCCCCGGGCCCCGGCCCGCTCCGCGCACCGACCACGTCTGGAGAACCGCATGCCCGAGGGACCGCACCGGCCGCGCCGCGGCGCCACCACGATCGAGGAGGTCGCCCGGGCGGCCGGGGTCTCCCGGCAGACCGTCTCCAACGCGCTCAACGCGCCGCGGCGGGTCCGCCCGGAGACGCTGGACCGGGTGAACGCGGCGATCCGCGAACTCGGGTACCAGCCCGACCAGTCGGCCCGCTCGCTGCGCAGCGGCGCCCGGCGCACCCTCGGCTACCTCGCCCCGGTGGACGACCCGCTCGACCCCAACCCGCTGATGGCCGGCTTCCTGGAGGCCCTGGTCGACGCGGCCGGGGCGGCGGGGCAGCGGGTGCTGCTGTTCCGACCGGGGCAGGGCGCGGCCGACCCGGTGGCCGCCATCGACGAACTGGTGGCGGCCCGTCAGGTGGACGGACTGGTGCTGGCGGACGTCCTGCACGAGGACGTCCGGATCGCCCACGCGGCCCGGCTCGGCGTCCCGTTCGCCAGCTTCGGCCGGACCGGGCCCGGCGAGCCCCAGCGCTGGGTGGACATCGGCAACGAGGCGGCGATGGCCGAGGTGGTGCGGCACCTCGCGGCGCTCGGCCACCGCCGGATCGGCTACCTCGGGGACGCCGAGGAGCTGCCCTGGATGGCGGCGCGGCGGGCCGGATTCCTGGCCGAGGCACGCCGGTTGGGCCTGTCCGCGGTGGCGGTGGGGGCTTCCGGGGCGGGGAGTTCCGGTACGGCCGCCGCGGGTTCCGTGGTGGCCTCCGTACGGGCGCTGCTGCGCGGGCCCGACCGGCCCACCGCCTTCGCGGCCGGCAGCGACCTGCTGGCGCTGGACGTGTACGAGGCGGTCCGGGCGGAGGGGCTGGTGGTCGGGCCCGGCGGGGTGGCCGTCACCGGGTTCCACGACACGCCGCTCTGCCGCCACCTCCACCCCGCGCTGACCTCGGTCCGGCTGCCGCTGCGGGCGATCGCCACGGCGCTGGTCGGCCGGCTGCTGGACCAGGTGCGCGGGGAGGCGGCGGCGGGGGAGGGGCTGGAACTGCCCACCGAGCTGGTGGTGCGGGGGAGTTCGGGCCGGCCCGGCTGAATCCTTCGGATCCGTCAGCCGGTTCGGCCCGTGTGGTCCGCCGTCGCGGCCACGATCAGCTCGCCGACCAGTCCGGCGGCGGCCGCCCGCTGCTCGGCGGGCAGGGCGTCGTCGGTGACCAGGACGTCCAGCTGGTCCAGGTCGGCGAAGGAGGCCAGGCCGACCGCGTTCCACTTGGTGTGGTCGGCCACCACGACCACCCGGCGGGCCGAGCGGAGGAAGGCGCGGTTGGTCTCCGCCTCGGCCAGGTTCGGGGTGGTCAGCCCGGCCTCGGGGGAGAGGCCGTGGCAGCCCAGGACCAGCAGGTTGACGTGCAGGGAGCGGATCGCCTGGTCGGCCACCGGCCCGACCAGCGCGTCCGAGGGGGTCCGCACACCGCCGGTGCGGATCACCGTGGCGGTGGACGGGGTGCCGTCCTCGGCGGGCTGTTCCAGCAGCTCGGCGATCCGCAGCGAGTTGGTCACCACGGTGAGGCCCTCGACCGAGCGCAGCCGCCGGGCGACCGCGTAGGTGGTCGTCCCGCCGGCCAGCCCGACCGCCGAGCCCGGCGGTACGAGCGCGGCGGCGGCCCGGGCGATCGCCTCCTTGGCGGGCAGCTCCCAGTGCGCCTTGGCCTCGAACCCGGGCTCGCCGGTGGCCGGCGCCTCGACCCGGACCGCGCCGCCGTGCACCTTGTGCACCAGGCCGCGGCGGGCCAGCGCGTCCAGGTCGCGCCGGACCGTCATGTCCGAGACCCCGAGGTCGCGGACCAGTTCGGTGACCCGGACCCCGACGCGCGCGCGGATCTGCTCCAGGATCAGCACGCGGCGCTGTCCGGCGAGCGGTTGGGCGCTGTCAGCCATCGGGAGGCCTCCTTCGACCACGTCCGGTGCGTGGCCCTGGTGGATAATGTTTGAGATTGTAGCTTTCTGTTGATTCCGGTGTTCCACTCAGAGCTCAGAGGAAGAAGGGCCATGCCCGGGACGTCCCTGACCCAGCCCACCGTCAGGACCGTGACCACCCTCGCGGACGGTCGGCAACTGATCTACTACGACAGCGGCGCGGCCTGCGACGCCGCCTGTGACGGCGGTACGGCCTGCGGTGGTGGCACGACCTGCGACGGCGGCACGGCCGCCCGCCGCGACGCCGTGGACGAGCGGCCGCTCGACCCGCAGGCCCCCGGCTCCGAGGTCCGGCTCGACCCGGCCACCGGCGACTGGGTCACCATCGCGGCCCACCGCCAGGCGCGCACCTACCAGCCGCCGCCCGAGGAGTGCCCGCTCTGCCCGTCCCGGGACGGGCGGCACAGCGAGATCCCGGCCGCGGACTACCAGGTGGCCGTCTTCGAGAACCGCTTCCCCTCGCTGGCCGGCCCGCCCGCGGAGCCCGTCCGGGCCGCCGAGGGCCTGTGGACCAGCGGCCCCGGTGCCGGGCGCTGCGAGGTGGTCTGCTTCACCGCCGACCACGAGGCCTCCTTCGCCGACCTCACCCCCGAGCGGGCCCGGCTGGTCCTGGACGCCTGGACCGACCGCACCGCCGAACTCTCCGCCCTGCCCGGCGTGCGGCAGGTCTACTGCTTCGAGAACCGGGGCGCCGAGATCGGCGTCACCCTCGCCCACCCGCACGGCCAGATCTACGCCCTGCCCTTCACCGCGCCGCGCACCGCCCGGATGGCCGCACGCGCCGCCGAGCACCGCGCCACTGCCGGCCGCAACCTCTTCGACGACCTGCTCGCCGCCGAACGCGCCCACGGCGAGCGCGTCGTCCTCGCCGGGACGCACTGGACGGCCTTCGTCCCCTTCGCCGCCCGCTGGCCGTACGAGGTGCACCTGTACCCGCACCGCCGGGTGCCCGACCTGACCGCGCTGGACGCCGACCAGCGGGACGAATTCCCCACCCTCTACCTGGAGTTGCTGCGCCGCTTCGACCGGCTCTTCGGCACCGGCCGCACCCCGTACATCTCCGCCTGGCACCAGGCCCCCGCCGATCAGCGGGACGAACTCGCCCTGCACCTGGAGCTGTTCACCATCCGCCGCACCGCCGACAAGCTCAAGTACCTGGCCGGGGTGGAATCCGGCATGGACGCCTTCGTCAACGACGTCACCCCCGAGCACGCGGCCCGCCGGCTGCGGGAGGCCACCGCATGAACGACTTCGCGCAGCTGTACGGCCGTCCGTCCGAGGGGGAGTGGGCGCCCCCGGCCGGGTGAACCTGATCGGCGAACACACCGACTACAACCTCGGGTTCGTCCTCCCGATCGCCCTGCCGCAGACCGTCCGCGCCCAGGCCGCCCGCAGCGGGGACGGATTGCTGCGGCTCTGGTCCGCCCAGGGGAGGGAACTCGTCGCGCTCAGGGTCGACGACCTCGCGCCGGGCTCCGTGCCCGGCTGGGCCGGCTACCCGGCCGGGGTGGTCTGGGCGCTGCGCGAGGCCGGGCACCCGGTCGGCGGGGCGGACCTCCGGCTGGACAGCGACGTGCCCAGCGGCGCCGGGCTGTCCTCCTCCGCCGCGCTGGAGTGCGTCGTCGCCGCCGCCTACAACGACCTGTACGGGCTGGGCCTTTCGGCCGCCGAGCTGGCGGTGCTCGCACAGCGGGCCGAGAACGCCTTCGTCGGCGTGCCCTGCGGGATCATGGACCAGATGGCCTCGATGTGCTGCCGCCCCGGGGCCGCGCTGTTCCTGGACAGCCGGGATCTGATGATGCGTCAGGTGCCCGTCGACCTGGCGGGCGCGGGCCTGGCCCTGCTGGTCCTGGACACCCGGGTGAAGCACGACCTCGGCGACGGCGCCTACGCCGCGCTGCGGGCCGGCTGCGAACGGGCCGCCGCCCTGCTCGGGCTGTCCGCGCTGCGCTCGCTCCAGCCGTCCGGGCTGGCCGACGCACTCGCCCAACTCCCGCCGGAGCTGGTCCCGTTGGTGCGGCACGTGGTCACCGAGAACGCCCGGGTGGAGGCCGCCGTCGCCCGTCTGGACGCCGGCGACCCCGCCGCGCTCGGCCCGATCCTCACCGCCGGACACGCCTCGCTGCGCGACGACTACCGGGTCTCCTGCCCGGAGACCGACCTCGCCGTCGAGGCCGCCGTGGCCGCCGGCGCCCACGGCGCGCGGATGACCGGCGGCGGCTTCGGCGGCTCGGTCATCGCCCTGGTGGACGCGGACGCGGCCGGACACGTCGCCGCCGAGGTCACCGCCGCGTTCCGCGCGGCCGGGTACGCGGAGCCGCGCACCCTCACCGCCGTCCCGGCGGAGGGGGCGCGCCGGCTCCACTGAGCTGCCGGCTCCGCCTCCTTCGGCGGGGTCAGGCCTTGTGGGCCGCCGGGCGCTCCGGAGACGCCTCCGCGAGCGCCCGGGTGACCGCCTCGACACCGGCGCGCAGCCCGTACACCGGGGTGGCCGGCTGCTGGCGCCAGGACTCGTCGATGCCGCCCGCGTCCACGGTGTCGAAGCCCAACTCGTCGACCAGCGCCCGGACCACCCGCTTGGCCGCCTCGTCGTCCGAGGCGACCGGCACGGCCAGCCGCTCCGGGTCGCCCGCCGGGCGCGGACGCTCCAGCAGGTCCTGGGCGTAGGTGCCGTTGAACACCTTCACCACCCGGTGCCCGATGTGCTGCTCCGTCCACCGGCTCTCGGTGAGCCCGCCGTCCTCGATCGCGTCGATCCGGCCGTCGCGCTCCTTCGGGTAGTAGTTGCCGGTGTCGATCACCGCGACGCCCTCGGCGGCGCCGTCCAGCAGCCCGGCGGGCAGGTCCGGCACGTTCTTCAGCGGCACCGTCACCACCACCACCTGTGCCCCGCGGGCGGCCTCGGGGACCGTCACCGCCGTCGCCCCGGTCTCGTCGACCAGCGCCTTGAGCGTCTCCGGGCCGCGGGAGTTCGCCACCGCCACCTCATGCCCCAGCGCGGTCAGCCGCCGCGTCAGGTTGCCGCCGATGTTGCCCGCGCCGATGATGCCGATCTTCATGGGAAGTCCTTCTTCGCGAGTGCCGTAGTGGACCGTCGCCTTGGCCCAACCACCCGGTGATCGCTCCGATTCCCGGTCGGGAGGGCGGTTTTCCGGAGCCGTTCTCCAGAGGTGTCTTTCGGAGGGTGGTTCTCCGGGACCCACGGTCGGAACGGGCCTGGTGCCGGCCCGGCGCCGGTCACGAGGGTGGACGCCATGGACAACATCTCCTCCGACGCCACCACCCCCGCCGTCCTCGTCACCGGCGGCACCAGCGGCATGGGCTTCGCCACCGCCCGCCACCTCCTCGGCACCGGCGCCCGGGTCGTCGTCACCGGCCGCGACGAGGACCGGCTCGCCCGCGCCGCGGCCCGCCTCGACGCCGGCGACCGGCTGCTCACCGTCCGCGCCGACGCCTCCGTACCCGCCGACCTCGCCCGGCTGGCCGACACCGTGGGTGAGCGGTACGGCCGCCTCGACGGGGTCTTCGCCAACGCGGGCGTGGCCGGCTTCCAACCGGTCGGCGAGGTCGTGGAGGCCGAGTTCGACCGGATCGTCGCCACCAACCTCAAGGGCGTGTTCTTCACCGTCCAGCACGCCCTGCCGCTGCTGGACGCCGCCGGCGGCGGATCGGTCGTCCTCAACGCCTCCTGGACCCCGCACCGCGGCCTGCCCGGCGCCGCCGTCTACGCCGCCAGCAAGGCCGCCGTCCTCAGCCTCGCCCGCACCCTCGCGAGCGAACTCGCCGGGCGCGGCATCCGGGTCAACGCGGTCAGCCCCGGCTACATCGTCACCGAGATGTTCCACGCGGCCGTCCCCGACCCGGCCGACCACGAGCCGATCCGCCGCCACGTCCCGCTCGGCCGGCTGGGCACCGCCGAGGACGTCGCGGAGACGGTCGCCTTCCTGCTCTCCGAGCGCTCCTCGTACATCACCGGTCAGGACGTCGTGATCGACGGCGGGCTCGTCCCGGCCTTCCCGTCGCTGACCGGCTGAGTGCCTCCTCGTGCCTGGTCCTGGCAGGACCAGGCACGGCGGCACCCGTCCGGGTGAGAATCCATGACGTGAACCCGAGCAGCGCCCTGAGCGAATTCCTCCGCACCCGCCGAGCCGGCCTGCGCCCCGAGGACGTCGACCTCCCCGACTACGGCGGCCGCCGCCGCGTCGCCGGACTGCGCCGCGAGGAACTCGCCCACCTCGCCGGCGTCAGCGTCGACTACTACACCCGCCTCGAACAGGGCCGCGTCGGCAACCCGTCCGACGCCGTCCTCGACGCCGTCGCCCGCGCCCTGCGCCTCGCCCCCGACGAGTCCGGCCACCTCCACCGCCTCGCCCGCCCCACACCCAGGCCGCGCCGCCGCCCCGCCGTCCGCCAACAGCCGCGCCCCTCCCTGCTGCACCTGCTGGAACAGCTCCACCACACCCCCGCCGTGGTGATGGGCCACCGGATGGACATCCTGGCCTGGAACCGCGCCGCCGTCGCCCTGTTCGGCGACTACGGCGCCCTGCCCGTCGAGGACCGCAACATCGCCCGCATCACCTTCCTCGACCCCGCCTCCCGCGAGCTCTACGCCGACTGGGCGGGCTGCGCACGCGAGAACGTCGCCTTCCTCCACCTCGAAGCCGGCCGCCGCCCCGACGACCCCCTGCTCGCCGAACTGGTCGGTCAACTCTGCCTCGGCAGCGAGGAGTTCCGCCAGATGTGGGCCGACCACCCGGTCGCCGACAAGACCTCCGGCCGGAAGTCCTTCCGCCACCCCCTCGCCGGCACGCTCGACCTCGCCTACGACACGCTGCGGCCCGCCGACGACTCCGGACAGGCGCTGGTCACCTACACCGCCGACCCGGGCTCGGCCTCGGACGACGGGCTGCGGGTGCTGCTGTCGTGGGCGGCGTCGGGCTGAGGATGTTGGGCGACCAGGAGCATGTTCTTCCTCGCCAGCATGGTGTCTGGATGGTCCGGTCCAAGAATACGGTCGAGACCCTCTACTGCCTGGCGGAGCATCGTCGTCGCTTGATCCAGGCGTCCAGCACGCCAATAGACAATGCCAAGGTTATTGCTCGTCATCAGGGTATGGGGATGGCCGGTACCGAGGACGCGTTGGCGGTCGGCGAGGACCTGTTCCTGGAGCCTGACAGCGTTGTCGATGTGTCCAGTATCCAGATAGCTGGCGGCGAGGTTATTGATCGCCATGAGGGTGTAAGGGTGGTCGGTGCCAAGGACGAATAGGAGGTCGGTAAGAACCTGCTCCTGGAGGCCGATGGCGTCCTCGATGCGTCCGGCGCCGGAGTACGTGGCGGCGAGGTTGTTGCGGGCCAGAACGACGGCGGGGTGGTGAGAGTCGTAGTGGCGCTGGAGGTCGGTAAGAACCTGCTCTTGAAGGCTCATCGCCTCGTCGGTGCGTCCGGCCTCCCAACAGGACTGTGCGAGGTTGCCGCGGGCACTGAGAGTGTCACGGTGATTGATGCCCAGGAATCGCTCGCCTGCGGCAGAGAGATTGCCCCAGTACTCCATGCTTGTGGCGTACAAACCCGCATTGACGAGGCTGGTGCCGCAGCGGAACAGAAGCATGTGAATCCCCTGCGGCCGTTGAATCAGGTTGATGGTCTGGTGTCCGGCGAGCACGTCGGTGTTGGCACGGAGCGTTGCGGCCAGGCCTTGCAGGCCGTAATCCTCACTTGGCCACAGTTCGACCAGGGCATCGGCGAGTGCGAGGCCTGCTTGTGCTGCATCAGGACCGGTATCGAGGGCGGCCCGGGCGGTCAGCGCGTGGAGGGTCACCTCGCGGTTCGGGGTATCCGTCAGAGTGACCAGGCTGTAGTTGTGCAACACCGCGAGCGCGTCCAACGCGTCGTTGGCCGTGACTGGCCTGCCGTGAATGGCACTGAGGTGGTGGAGCACTGCCTCGGTGTTCCACAGTTGTTCCGGATGGCCGGCCGGGTCCAGTAGTGCGGTCAGGTGGAGGACGGGCCCGGCGAGGCCGATCGGTTGCTCCAGCGTGGCCGCGTCCAGGGCCAGGAGTAGCGCCGCCGTCACCGGTCCCCGGTAGCCGTCGGCGCCGGTGCGGGCTGGTAGGACGGCGTCCAGGCTGCGCGATCGGTCGCGGAAGAGTTCGAGGTAACGGCCGCAACTGCGGCGGGTGTTGACCATGTAGGCGGCGGCGTGGGCCAGCGCGAGTGGCAGGTGGCCCAGTTCCTCGGCGAGCTCGGCCGCGTTTTCGTCGAGGAAGCGGGCGCATTTCGCGCGCTCCAGCCGTTCGCCCAGGTAGGCGGCCGACTCGGCGGGGGAGTAGGTGCTGACGTCCACCAGTGCCCGGTCGCCGCCTGTACTGGCCGCGCCCCGGTGGCGGGTGGTGGCGATGACCCGCCCGCGTCCGCCCCGGCTGGTGACGGGCCACAGCTGTTCGGGGGTGTGCTCGGTGGTGTTGTCGAGGACGATCAGCCAGCCGCGCTCGGTGGCGGCGAGCCAGGCCAGGAAGCGCTCGGCGTCCTGCTCGGCCTCGCCGTTCGCTCCGGGTACGCGGAGTTCCACGGCGGCTCGGGCGTACAGGTCGGTGACGGCGGAGGGCTCGGCGGCGTCGGCCCACAGGACCAGGTCGGTGCCGGTCTCGATGGCCTCGCGCGCGTAGTGCGCCGCGAGTTGGGACTTGCCGACGCCCCCGCCGCCTGCCAGCACCTGGCTGAGCACGACCGTCCCGTACTGCCCCCGAGCCTCGTCGATCTCCCGCCGCAACTCCTCGCGGGGCTGGAAGGCGGTCGCCTTCGGCGGGATCCGCCCGATTACCACCGGCCACTTCACCGGGGCAGCCGGTGCCGCGTACTGGTGGAAGGTCATCTGCCGGGCCTGCTGCACGCTGCCGTGCACGGTGGCGCTGCCGTAGATGCCGTTCCTGACCTGCCCGTCCTGCACGTGCCCGCCCCCACCGCCCGACCCGCTGAACCGGCCTCCATTATGGGAGCCGGAAACGGCGCTGCCGTGCCGCCCGGGGATCGGGCGGCACGGCAGCGTTCGTGACGGGCGGGACGGGGTCAGGCCGTGAAGTAGCCGCTCAGGTCGGCGATCACGTGGGTGTCACCCCAGTTGTTGAAGAACGTCACCCGGCCGTCCACGACCGGGACGACGACCAGGTTGGCCCTGGTCTGCCCGGCCGTGAAGTTGAGGTTCGACACGCCGGGGCGGTCGGTGCCGTGCGGGTAGACGATCAGGTGGCCGTCCGCCGTCGGCTCGGTGACCGTGACGTTGAGGACCACGGCGGTGACGCCGGTGGCCGGCACGCCCTCCAGGCCCGTCACCCGCATGCTGACGACGCCGCCGCCGCTCACCGCTCCGGCTCGGGCGCCGACACCGTTGCGGGTGTCCAGCAGCCGGACGGGGGTGGTGGGGGAGTAGGTCGAGCCGGAGTCGCCGTAGTAGCCGGTGACGTCGGCGATCAGGTCGACGTCGCCCGCGCTGTTGCGCAGGTCGACCTTGCCGTTGACGACCGGGACCGTCACCAGGTTCGGGACGATCTTTCCGGCTTCGTAGTTGAGGTTGGAGACGTTCGGCAGCGGCTGGCCGTCGGGGTAGACGATGATGTGGCCGGAGCCGGTCGGGTTGACGGCGGTGACGTTCATGACGACGGCGGTGACGCCGGTCGACGGGACGCCCTTGACGCCGGCCACCTGGAGGCTGACCACGCCGCCCGCGCCGACCCGCTGGGCGGGGGCGCCGGTGCCGTCCCGGGTGTCCAGGAAACGGGCCGGGGTGATCGGGGAGAAGGCCGATCCGGCGGCCCCGTCGGCGTAGTAGCCGGTGACGTCGGCGATCAGGTCGACGTCGCCCGCGCTGTTGCGCAGGTCGACCTTGCCGTTGACGACCGGGACCGTCACCAGGTTCGGGACGATCTTTCCGGCTTCGTAGTTGAGGTTGGAGACGTTCGGCAGCGGCTGGCCGTCGGGGTAGACGATGATGTGGCCGGAGCCGGTCGGGTTGACGGCGGTGACGTTCATGACGACGGCGGTGACGCCGGTCGACGGGACGCCCTTGACGCCGGCCACCTGGAGGCTGACCACGCCGCCCGCGCCGACCCGCTGGGCGGGGGCGCCGGTGCCGTCCCGGGTGTCCAGGAAACGGGCCGGGTCGATCGGGACGAACCGGCTCTTGGACGGGGTGGTGGCGGCGGTGACGGTGAAGGCGTCGGGGAGCGAGACCCCGTAGACGCCGTCGAGTTCGATGTTGTACTTACCCGGCGCCAGGCTCCTGGTGTCGAGCAGCACGTCGAGCGCGGTGCCGTCGGCGTTCACCGAGACCGTCTCCAGGAACTGCGTGCCGGAGGCACCGCTGCCCACCAGCTTCGCCTTGCTGCCCAGGGTCAGTCCGGTGCCCCGGATGACGGCCTGGACCCTCGTCCCGGCGGCCCCGGTGGAGGGGCTGACGGACGCCAGGACGGGCTGCGGCCGCGGTATCGGGCAGGAGGAGTCGCAGAGGCCCTGCAGGCTGTACTCGATCGGAAGGGCTGTTGTGACGGGGCTCATGATCAGCACGGCCTGGCCGGTGTCGGCGTTGTTCGTCGTCTGGCACACGCCGAACTGGCCGGAGTTCGAGCACTGGTGACTGTAGTAGCTGCGGTTCCAGTGGGCGCCGCTCAGCAGGTCGACATAGGGCTGCGGGCCGGTGGTGGCGCTGCTGTTGCCAACGATCTTGAAGGACTGCGAGGGCTTCATGTCGATCACCGCGCAGTACGCGGTCGAGTCTTCGGTGAACACTCCGCTGCGCTGTGGGAAGCCGTCGATCGAGACCGGATGGGCGGTGCACTCCGGCGCCCAGCCGTCGGTGGTGCCGACCTTCCAGGTGTCCACGCTGGTGTGGATGGGCTTGTCGTCGTACCCGGCGGCGAACAGGACCATGGTGTACGAGGTCGAGCCGGTGGCCAGGCAGCTGGTGCCCCACTGGGTGCAGACGTTCTTCCGGTCGGCGTCGAGCACGGCGGCGAGCACTCCCGGGCCGTACACGTTCCGGCCCGGCCGTGAGCCGATCCAGAACTTGTCCGTGGCTGCGGCTTCGACCCGGACGCACCGGGCGTCCAGGGCCGAGGTCAGGTCGAACCGGAGGGACGGGCCGCCGACGTTCGTCGAGGACGGGGTCAGGCACTGCGCGGTCGGCGAGACGTCACGCCGGGCGAGCTTGTAGCTGTCGGCCTCCCACGTCCGGATCGGGACCAGCAGCGCGGTGTACGGGACACCGGCGGTCAGGGCGCACGTCTTGGCGGAGTTGCCGTACGCAATGAACGCGCACGCCTCGCGCCCTGCCCCGTCCAGCACCTTCAGTTCGGCGGTGAGCTGGTTCTTGAGGTTGCTGTAGTCAATGACTTCGGACGTGGAGTGCTGGCCGGCCGGCAGGCTCAGGCAGACGGCCTGGTTCGAGCCCTGCGGCATCGGGACCTCGACGCCCCAGGTGCCGTCGAACCCGGTCTGAGGCCAGGCGGTGCAGCCGCCGGTCTCCTCGGTCCGGTGGACCACCAGTCCGTAGGCCTTGGACGGCGTGCCGGTCAGCAACACGCGGAACGGGGCGGCACCGGTCAGCTGGCAGATGCCGGTGGAGTCGCCGAAGTCGCACTGCTTGGCGCCCGAGGCGTCGACCACCTGACCGACGACCGCCGCGCCGTCCGCGGGCGGCCGGTTGAGCAGGTAGACGCCCTTGCCGGAGGCGGTCGGCAGGGTCAGGCAGAGCTGCTGGCCCGGCCCGCCGAAGGTGCCGGTGGCCGGACCGGCCGTCAGACCGGTGTCGTTGGCCGCGACGCAGCCCCGGGTCTCCTTGGCCGAGTGGAAGGCCATCCCGAACGCGCCGACCGGGGCCGTGTACGCGTCGACGGCCCAGGTGTAGTCGCCCGGTGCCAGGTCGCAGGAGCCCAGCGGGCAGAGTCCGCCCTGCACAGTGCCGTCGGTTGCGAACAGTTTTCCGGCGACGTAGCCCTCGTTCTTGACCGGGCCGAAGTCGTACCGCGCGGCCTCCGGGACGCGCAGCGTCCGGCACCGTGCGGTGGAGGTCAGGTCCGGGGAGACGCCGAAGGCCTGGGGCTCGACCAGCATGCAGCCGTCTGGGTGGGAGAGCCGTGCCGCGGAGAGGTCGTATGTCTGGGCCGCACCGTTGTAGCGCTGGGCGGTGATCCGGAACGGCGCGGTGCCGGTGAGCCGGCAGTCGGGGTAGGTCGACTTGTCGCAGACCTGGGCGCCGGTGGCGTCGTAGACGACGGGGGTCACGCCCGCCTGGGTGGCGTCGGTGCGGAGCACGTCGCCGGCGACGAGGTCGTTCACCCGGTAGCAGTCACCGGCCGAGCCGAGCGCCAGGGAACCGTGGAAGACGGTCGGGGCGCCCAGGGCGAGGTCGGTGGCGCTGACCGTCCGGCAGGCCGTGGTGGAAAGCAGCGGCAGGTACGAGAGCGCGAGACCGGTCGGCGAGCTGCTGCCGTTGCCGGCCTTCAGGGTGTACGTGCCCGCCTGGGTGGTGGCACACCGCAGGGTCTTGTTGCTGCCCCAGTTCGGGCCGACCGGGTCGTCGCAGGCCACGGTGGTGCCGTCCGGTGCGACCACGGTCGGGGTGACCGATCCCTGGGCGGGGACGATCTGCAGGAGCAGCAGGTCCTTCTGCTGCGGCAGGTCGAGGCTGAAGGCGGCGGTCGTGTTGGCGTCGACGGTGCAGTTCGCCACGGTGTTGGGCTGCAGCGCGGTCGGGCACGGGCCGCTCGGGTCGGCCTGCCGCAGCTGCTGGGCGAGGGCCTCCTGGTCGGCCTTCCGGTCCGGTGCGGCTGCCGTGGCGCCCGCGCCCCCGGTCGTGCTCGCAGCCGGGCTCGGGTCCGCCGGAGCGCCCGCCTGCGGCGAGGCGGCGGCTGGTGCCGGTGCCGCCGCTTGGGCCGGTGCGGCCTGGCCCATCAGTGAGGCCAGGACGGCCAGCAGGAGGGCTCCGGAGGCGGCTGTGCGGCCGCCGCCTCGCTCCTGTCTTACTTGTCTGCCGATCGGCAGCACGTTCATCTGATTTCCCCACCTTGGACAGGTCGTGCGCACGGAAAGCGCACATGTGATCGAGCGGGCGGAGTCTAGCGGGGCGTACACGGCTGGTGCCACGGGATAGAAGGCCCTGACCAGCCGGTTCCGATCCCTATGCCGAAGCCGTTCCGGCCGCCGGTGGCGTGACGTACCGTCCGTCGGTATGGCCCTCGATCAGGCGCACGTGAACCAGCTCTTCCTCCCGGACACCTACGCGCACGGCGTGCCGTACGAACTCCTGCGGGAACTCCGCGAGTTCGCCCCCGTCTGCTGGGTCGAGGAGCCCCCCGTCGGCGGGTGGCCGGGTGGGCCGGGGTACTGGGCGGTGCTGCGGTACGCGGACGTGAAGCACGTGCTGCGCAGTCCCGAGCTGTTCTCCTCGCACCTGGGGGCCACGCAGATCCGTGACCCCGACTCCCCGGCGGACCTGGCGTTCGCGCGGGCGATGATGCTCAACCAGGACCCGCCCGACCACTCCCGGCTGCGCCGGATCGTCGCCGGGGCGTTCACCCCGCGCGCCCTGGCGGAGCTGGCCGGGGCTGTGGACGGGCGGGTGCGGGAGCTGGTGGAGGAGGTGCGTCCGGCCGGTCGCGCGGACTTCGTGCGGCTCGCCGCCGACCTGCCGGTGTGGACGCTGGCCCGGGTGATGGGTGTGCCGGAGCAGGACCGGGGGTTGCTGCTGGACTGGGCGAACCGGGTGATCGGCTACCAGGACGCCGACTACGCCCACTCCGGCACCGCCGAGCCGGCCGCGCTCACCGAACTCGGCCGTGCCGCGCTCGCCCGCCGTCCGACCACTCGGACCGGTCCGGACGGCCGCCCGGTCAACCCCCGTTCCCGCGCCGCCCTGGCGGACATGTTCGCCTACGCCCACGGCCTGGCCCGGCGGCCCGCGCCGGGCGGCCTGTTCTCCCGGACGCTCGAAGCGGGGCTGACGGTCGAGGAGTTCGAGACGATGTTCTTCCTCTTCGCCGTCGCCGGGAACGAGACCGTCCGCAACGGCCTGCCGGGCGGCCTGTACGCCCTGCTGAGCCATCCGGAGCAGTACGAACTGCTATGCGAGAGAACGGAGTTGATCCCCACCGCCGTCGAGGAGATGCTGCGCTGGTGGCCGCCCGTCATGGACTTCCGCCGCACCGCGACGCGGGACGTGGAGCTGGGCGGACGGGCGATCCGGCGGGGGGACAAGGTGGTGGTCTACCACGCCTCCGCGAACCGGGACGGGGTGGTGTTCCCCGACCCGGACCGCTTCGACGTCACCCGTAGCCCGAACGACCACGTGAGCTTCGGGTACGGTCCGCACTTCTGCCTCGGTGCCCAACTCGCCCGCCTGCAGCTGAGGTCGGCGCTGCGCTGCCTGGTCGAGCGGCTGCCGGGGCTCCGGCTCGTGCCGGGGCGGCCGCCGCGGCGGCTGGTCTCCAACTTTCAGAACGGGCTCAAGTCACTGTGGGTCCAGTGGGGTTGAGACCGCCCTCCGGATGCGTCCGGTGTGCCCGGTGCGCCCGGTGCGTCACTCGAAGCGCTCGGGGTCGCCGGCCCCGCGCCGGGTGATCTCCGCCTCGCCGCTGGAGAAGTCGACGACCGTCGTCGGCACCGTGCCGCAGTCGCCGGAGTCCAGCACGGCGTCCAGTTGGTGGTCGAGCCGCTCCTTGATCTCCCAGCCCTGGGTCATCGGCTCGTCCTCGCCGGGGAGGAGCAGGGTGCTGGAGACCAGGGGCTCGCCGAGCTCGGCGAGCAGGGCCCTGGTGACGACGTGGTCGGGGATCCTGACGCCGACCGTCTTCTTCTTCGGGTGCAGCAGGCGGCGCGGCACCTCCTTGGTGGCGGGGAGGATGAAGGTGTAGCTGCCCGGCGTCGCGGCCTTGATCGCGCGGAAGACGTTGTTGTCGATGTGGACGAACTGGCCCAGTTGGGCGAAGTCCATGCACATGAGGGTGAAGTGGTGGCGGTCGTCGAGGCGCCGGATCGACCGGATCCGTTCGAGGCCGTCGCGGTTGTCCAGCTGGCAGCCCAGGGCGAAACAGGAGTCGGTCGGGTACGCGATGAGGTCCCCGGAGCGGAGGCCGGCGGCCACGGAGCCGATGGTGCGCGGCTGGGGGGACTCTGGATGCACGTCGAAGTACTTCGCCATTGGTCGACCCTAAGCGATCCCGGCCCCCGATCGCTGCACGGCGGGCCAGCGGGTACGGGCAGCGGGTACGGCCAGCGGGTACGGGCAGGGCGGACGGCCGGCCGCCGGAGCGGTCAGCCCGCGCAGTCCGGGCACAGCCCCCGGTAGGTGACCTCCGCCTGCGCCACGACGAACCCGAAGCGCTGCTCGGCCGGCAGGTCGGCCAGCGGGTCGCCCTGCGGGTGGACGTCGCGGATGGCGCCGCAGCCCGTGCAGACCAGGTGCTGGTGCGGGTGGTGCGCGTTCGGGTCGTAGCGCTTGGCGCGCCCGTCGGTGGCGACCTCGACGACCTCACCCAGGGTGACCAGTTCGCCGAGCGTGTTGTAGACCGTCGCCCGGGAGATCTCCGGGAGGCGCTCGGCGGCCCGGGCGTGCACCTCGTCGGCGGTCAGGTGCACGTGCTCGCCGTCCAGGACCTCGGCCACGACACGCCGCTGGGAGGTGAGGCGCCAGCCGCGCCCGCGCAGCCGCTCCAGGAGGTCACTCATATCGGTTCACCTATTCAGGTAATGGGGAGGACCGGAGTTTACCAATGCGCTTCCGGTGCCCTCCGGATCCCGATCGGATATGGGCTTGGTGTCTTTCTTGACTTGGATTCCGTCCACCGTAGGATCGGCTCCGGCGCTAGCCTGGACAGCAGCAGCACGTGACTCCCGGCACCACTCCCGTCACCGCCGTACGCGGTGCCGAGCGGGAACACCACGGGGCGCACCAGGCCAGACCGCAGCAGTAGGTGCCGTAGGTAGCAGATGAAGACACCGTGATCCGCCTTGTGAGGGAAGGATTCCCATGTCTGACAACCACGATGCAACCGGCGTAGAGGCGAACGCGGAGGGCTGCCCGGTGAACCACGGGCGCGCGCCGCACCCCACCCAGGGCGGCGGGAACCGCCAGTGGTGGCCGGAACGGCTCAATCTGAAGATCCTCGCGAAGAACCCCGCCGTGGCCAACCCGCTCGGCGCGGAGTTCGACTACGCCGAGGCCTTCAAGACCCTCGACCTCCCGGCCGTCAAGCGGGACATCCAGGAGGCCCTCACCACGTCGCGGGACTGGTGGCCGGCCGACTTCGGCTACTACGGCCCCTTCATCATCCGGATGGCCTGGCACAGCGCCGGCACCTACCGGATCAGCGACGGCCGCGGCGGCGCCGGCGGCGGCCAGCAGCGCTTCGCCCCGCTGAACAGCTGGCCGGACAACGCCAGCCTGGACAAGGCCCGCCGCCTGCTGTGGCCGGTGAAGAAGAAGTACGGGCGCGCCCTGTCCTGGGCCGACCTGATCATCCTGTCCGGCAACGTGGCCCTGGAGGGCATGGGCTTCCGGACCTTCGGCTTCGGCGGCGGCCGGGTCGACGAGTGGGAGCCGGACGAGGACGTCTACTGGGGCCCCGAGACCACCTGGCTCGGCGACGAGCGCTACACCGGCGACCGCCAGCTGGAGAACCCGCTGGCCGCCGTCCAGATGGGCCTGATCTACGTCAACCCCGAGGGCCCCAACGGCAACCCCGACCCGCTCGCCGCCGCCCGCGACATCCGCGAGACCTTCTACCGGATGGCGATGAACGACGAGGAGACCGTCGCGCTGATCGCCGGCGGCCACACCTTCGGCAAGACCCACGGCGCCGGCCCGGCCGACAACGTCGGCCCGGACCCCGAGGCCGCCCCCATGGAGCAGCAGGGCCTCGGCTGGAAGAGCAGCTTCCGCACCGGCGTGGGCGCCGACGCGATCACCAGCGGTCTGGAGGTCACCTGGACGGCCACCCCGATCACCTGGGACAACAGCTTCTTCGAGACGCTGTTCGGCTACGAGTGGGAGCTCACCAAGAGCCCGGCCGGCGCCTGGCAGTACAAGCCCAAGGACGGCGGCGGCGAGGGCACCGTGCCGGACGCGCACGTCCCGGGCAAGCGGCACGCCCCGAACATGCTCACCACCGACCTCTCGCTGCGCTTCGACCCGGTCTACGAGCCGATCTCCCGGCGCTTCCTGGAGAACCCGGAGGAGTTCGCCGACGCCTTCGCCCGCGCCTGGTACAAGCTGACCCACCGCGACATGGGCCCGGTCGTCCGCTACCTCGGCCCGGAGGTCCCCGCCGAGCACCTGCTCTGGCAGGACCCGCTGCCGGAGGTCACGTACCAGCGGATCGGCGCGGCCGACGTCGCCGACCTCAAGCGGCGGATCACCGCCACCGGCCTGTCGGTGTCCGAGCTGGTCTCCACCGCCTGGGCGGCCGCCTCCTCGTTCCGCTCCAGCGACAAGCGCGGCGGCGCCAACGGCGGCCGCATCCGGCTCCAGCCGCAGATCGGCTGGGAGGTCAACGAGCCCGACCGGCTGGCCACGGTGCTGCGCGCCCTGGAGGGCGTCCAGCGGGAGTTCAACGCGCAGGCCGGCGAGAAGCAGGTCTCGCTCGCGGACCTGGTGGTGCTGGCCGGCGGCGTCGGCGTCGAGCAGGCCGCGAAGGCGGCCGGCCTGGCGGTCGAGGTGCCGTTCGAGCCCGGCCGGGTGGACGCGCCGCAGGAGCTGACCGACACCGAGTCCTTCGCCGCGCTGGAGCCCAAGGCGGACGGCTTCCGCAACTGGGTCGGCAAGGGCAACCGGCTGCCGGCCGAGTACCTGCTGCTCGACAAGGCCAACCTGCTGGGCGTCAGCGCCCCCGAGCTGACCGTGCTGGTCGGCGGCCTGCGCGTGCTGGGCGCCAACCACGGCGGGTCCGCGCACGGGGTGCTCACCGGGACGCCCGGTGTGCTGACGAACGACTACTTCGTCAACCTGCTGGACCTGGGCACCAGTTGGAAGGCCACCTCGGAGGACGCGCACACCTTCGAGGGCCGGGACGAGTCCGGCCGGGTGAAGTGGACCGGCACCCGCGCCGACCTGGTCTTCGGCTCGAACGCCGAACTGCGGGCCGTCGCCGAGGTGTACGCGAGCGACGACGCCAAGGAGAAGTTCGTCGAGGACTTCGTCGCGGCCTGGGCCAAGGTCATGAACGCGGACCGCTTCGACCTGGCGTGATCCGCACCCGCGGCTGACGAGGCGGGAGCCCGGGGTGTCGACCCCGGGCTCCCGCCGTCGTTTCCGGGCTCCCGCCGCCGCTACCGGGCGGCGTCCGCGGACCCCACGCTGACCAGCCCGGTCTCGTACGCCGCGACCACCACCTGGGCCCGGTCCCGCAGGCCCAGCTTGCCGAGGATCCGGGCCACGTGCGTCTTCACCGTCGCCTCGGACAGCCCCAGCCGGGCGGCGAGTTCGGCGTTGCTGAGGCCGCGGGCGAGCAGCGCCATCACCTCCAGCTCGCGCGGGGTGAGCGTGCCCAGCTCCCGGTGCGGGGCGACGGCGGCGGCGCCCGGGTCGTCCGGGCGGGCGAAGCGCTCGACCAGGCGGCGGGTGATCGCCGGGGCGAGCAGCGCGTCCCCGGTGCGGACCAGCCGGACGGCGGCCGCCAGGTGCTCCGGGGTGACGTCCTTCAGCAGGAAGCCGCTGGCCCCGGCGGCCATCGCCGCGTAGACGTAGTGGTCGAGGTCGAAGGTGGTCAGCATGATGATCCGGGGCGGCTGCCGCGCCCCGTCCGCCAGGATCCGGCGGGCGGCCTCCAGCCCGTCCAGGCCGGGCATCCGGATGTCCAGCAGCACCACGTCCGGCCTGGTGCGCCGGACGGCGGCGACGGCCTGTTCGCCGTCCTCGGCCTCGGCCACCACGTCGATGCCCTCCGACTCCAGGATCAGCCGGAACCCGGTGCGGACCAGGGCCTGGTCGTCGGCGACCACCACCCGCAGCGGCTGCTCGTTCATGAACTCTCCAGGGGGACAAGGGCCTTGACGCGGTAGCCGCCGCGCGGCCGGGGGCCGGTGTGCAGGGTGCCGCCGTAGACGGCGAGGCGTTCGCGCAGGCCGAGCAGGCCGCGTCCGTTGCCGGTGGCGGCGGCGCCGGTGGGGCGGCCGCCGGTGTCGGTGACCTCGACCAGCAGCCGGTCGGGGGCGTACTCGACGGTCACCGCGGCGTCGGCGCCGGACGCGTGCTTGACGGTGTTGGTGAGCGCCTCCTGGACCACCCGGTAGGCGGCCAGCTCGACCCCGGGCGGGACGGGCCGGCGCTCGCCGCGGACGGTCAGCTCGACCGGCAGCCCGGCCTGCCGGACGCCGTGGACCAGCGCCTCCAGGCGGCCGAGGCCCGGCTGCGGGCTGAGGTCGGCCTCGGTGGACGGGTCGCCAGTGCTCTCCGAGTCGATGGTCAACAGGCCCATCACCTGCCGCAGTTCGGTCATCGCCGCGCGCCCGCCGGACTCCACCGCGGCCATCGCCTCGCGGGCCTTGTCCGGGGCGGTGTCCAGGATCTTGCGGGCCGCCCCGGCCTGGATCGTCATCATGCTCACGTTGTGGGTGACGACGTCGTGCAACTCCCGGGCGATCCGGGCCCGTTCGAGCTCCACCGCGCGCTCCAGCGCGGCCAGCTGCCCGCGCTCCAGGGCGGAGAGCCGCTCCCGCCCCTCGTCCACCCGGCGGCGCCACATCCGCAGTTCGTAGGCGACCGCGAACACCGGCACCAGGACCAGGACGGCCATCACCCCGTTGGGGAAGTGCGGCAGCTTGGCCGCGGCGAAGAGCACCACGAGGGCGGCGGTCGCGGCCGGCAGGCTCAGCAGCAGGGCCGTCGCGCGGCGCCCGTACGCGGCGGCGCTGTACGCGGCGACGATCACCGCCACGCCCGCCGCGTACGCGATGTCCTCCGACTCGTGCCGGACCAGCAGCGCGGCGGGCAGGACCACCCAGAGCACCGCCAGCGGGTGGCGCCGGCGCAGCACCAGCGGCAGCGGGACGAGCGGCACCAGCAGCAGCAACAGGCTGTGCCGGTCCGGATGGCCGGGGTTCT
>NZ_LFVW01001128.1:0-1791 GCF_001182915.1 Kitasatospora sp. MY 5-36 | reverse complement strand
TCCCGCCGCAGCCGCCGCACCCGCCGACGGCCTGACCCGACCACCCGCCGGACGCTCCGGCGGCACGGCCCGCCGGCCCCGCCCGGCGGGCCGCCCCACCGTCCTGAGCACGTCCACCCCTCACCCGACGGGAGCCGACCGCCCCATGGCAACACTGGCGAAGCCGAACCTGCCCAGGTTCAACGTGGAGATCTTCCAGAACGAGTACCTGGCCGACGGCGCCCGCGAGGTCAACGCCATCGTCACCGTCACGGCGACCGGCGGCGGCACCTCGGGCGGCCGGCCCCTCGGCTTCGCCGACGCCACCGCGGCGGGCGCCGGCACCGCGGCGGCCGTGGTCGTCCTGGTGGACTGCTCGGGCTCGATGGACTACCCCAAGACCAAGATCAACGGCGCCCGCGAGGCCACCGCCGCCGCCATCGACGCGCTGCGCGACGGCACCGCCTTCGCCGTCGTCGCCGGCACCCACGAGGCCCGCGACATCTACCCCGGCGACGGCACCCTCGCCACCGCCTCCGCCACCACCCGCGCGCAGGCCAAGGAGTCGCTGCGCCGGCTCACCGCGGCCGGCGGCACCGCGATGGGCACCTGGCTGGCCAAGGCCGACCAGCTCTTCCTCACCCGCCGCGACATCGCCATCCGGCACGCCGTCCTGCTCACCGACGGCAACAACGAGCACGAGTCGGCCGAGGACCTGGCCCGCACCGTCGAACGGGTGACCGGCCACTTCACCGCCGACTGCCGCGGCGTGGGCACCGACTGGCGGATCGACGAGCTGCGCCGCATCTCCTCGGCGCTGCTCGGCACCACCGACATCGTCGCCGAGCCCTCCGGCCTGGCCGAGGACTTCCGCTCGATGATGGCCGGCGCGATGGGCAAGCAGGTCGCCGACGTCGCGCTGCGGATCTGGACCCCGGCCAACGCCAGGGTCCGGTTCGTCAAGCAGGTCGCCCCCGCGGTCGAGGACCTGAGCTCCCGCCGCACCGAGGCCGGCCCCCGGGCCGGCGACTACCCCACCGGCTCCTGGGGCGACGAGAGCCGCGACTACCACGTCTGCGTCGAGGTGCCGGCCGCCTCGGTCGGCAACGAGATGCTGGCCGCCCGGATCAGCCTGGTGCTGCCCGAGCAGGTCGCCGGCGGCACCCCCGAGGTGCTCACCCAGGGCCTGGTCAAGGCGGTCTGGACCGACGACCTGGCCTCCTCCACCCGGATCAGCCCGCAGGTCGCCCACTACACCGGGCAGGCCGAGCTCGCCTCCTCCATCCAGGAGGGCCTGGAGGCCCACCGGGCCGGGGACGTCGACCGGGCGACCGCCAAGCTGGGCGCCGCCGTCCGGATCGCCCACGCGACCGGGAACGAGGGCACCTACAAGCTGCTCCAGAAGGTGGTGGACGTGGTGGACCCGAAGGAGGGTACGGTTCGGTTCCGTAAGAACGTGAGCGAGGCCGACTCGATGACCCTTGAGACCCGGTCGACCAAGACGGTACGTGTGAAGAAGTGACCGCTGAAGACGTGACCGGGCCGGCACCCCGGCGCGACGCCGCACGGAGCCGGCCCGAAACGAGGGGGACCTGATGCCGATCTGCCCGAGGGGCCACGAGTCGCAGGCCGAGGACTGGTGCGACTTCTGCGGCTTCCCGATGACTCCGCCGGCCCCTGCGCCGGGGGCGCACGGAGGCTACCCGGGGGCGCACGGGGGCGACTCCGCGCCCGGCGCGCACTCCGGACACCCGGGGTACGGCGGCGCCTCCTTCGGCGCGCCGCCGCCTCCGCCGATGCCGCCGGGGGCCG
>NZ_LFVW01001127.1:0-1792 GCF_001182915.1 Kitasatospora sp. MY 5-36 | reverse complement strand
CTGGTCGCTCGCCACCACCCGCCCGCCGCACGACCACCGCGCCGTGCTGCTGGGCGCCGACCACGCCGAACTGCTGCCCGCCGCCGCGGCGGTGGCCACCGGACAGGCCTCGCCCGACGCCGTCACCGGCTCCGTCGCGCCCGGCGGCACCGGCCGCACCGTGTTCGTCTTCCCCGGCCACGGCAGCCAGTGGATCGGCATGGGCCGCGAACTCGCCGAGGTCTCACCGGTCTTCCGCGACCGGCTGGACCAGTGCGCCCGGGCCCTGAGCCCGTACGTCGACTGGGACCTCGCGGACGTGCTGGCCGGCGAGCACGACTTCCTCGCCGCCGACGTGCTCCAACCCGCCGTCTGGGCGGTCTCGGTGGCGCTGGCGGCCGTCTGGCAGGCCGCCGGGGTCTCCCCGGACGCGGTCGTCGGCCACTCCCTGGGCGAGATCGCCGCGGCGACCGTCGCCGGCGCCCTCACCCTGGAGGACGGCGCGAAGGTCGCCGCCCTGCGCAGCCGGGCCCTGCGCACCCTGGACGGACGCGGCGGCCTGCTCTCCGTCGCCGAGCCCGCCGACACGGTGCGCGAACGGCTCGCCGGCTTCGAGGGACGGCTCGCGCTCGCCACCGTCAACGGCCCCCGCTCCTGCGTGGTCTCCGGCGACCCCGACGCGCTCGACGAGTTCGCCGCCGCCTGCCCGCCCACCTGCCGCACCACCCGCGTCCCGATCGCCTACGCCTCGCACAGCCCCCAGGTGGAGGAGCTGCGTGAGGAGATCCTCGCCGCGCTCGCCGGCATCGAGCCCCGCGCGGCCGACGTCCCGCTGGTCTCCGCGTACACCGGGCAGTGGCAGGACGGCCGGGAGCTGGACGCCCACTACTGGTACGCGAGCCTGCGCGGCACCGTCGAGTTCGAACGGGCCGTACGGACCCTCGGCGACAGCGGGCACCGGGTGTTCGTCGAGGTGTCCGGGCACCCCGCGCTGACCGGCGCCGTCCGGGACACCCTCGGCGAGGCCGCAGTCGTCACCGGCACGCTGCGGCGCCAGGACGGCGGCGCCCGCCGCCTGCTCACCTCGCTCGCCACCGCCTACGTGGCCGGCGCACCCGTCGACTGGGCGGCCGTGCACGGCCCCGGCACCCTCGTCGACCTGCCCACCTACGCCTTCCAGCGCAGCCGCTACTGGCCCGAACCGGCCCGGCCCGCCGCCCCCGCGCCCGACGACGCGCTGACCGGCCTGCGCTACCGGATCACCTGGACCCGGACCGCCGAGCACCCCGCACCCCCGCAACTGACCGGCAGCTGGCTGCTGGTCGGCGCGGCCGCCGCCCCGGAGACCGCCCGGAAGGTCGCCCGCGCCCTGGCCGAGCACGGCGCCACCGACGTCCGCACCCTGCCGGACGCCGACCGCGCCGCCCTCGCCGCCCACCCGGCGCCCGCCGGCGTGGTCTCCCTGCTCGCCCTGGACGAGTCCCCGGACCAGGGGCACCCGACCATGACCCGGGGCGTGGCCGCCACCCTCGACCTCATCCAGCAGCTCGGCGCCGGCGCCCCCGGCACCCCGCTGTGGGTGCTCACCTCCGGCGCCGTGGCCACCGGCCCCGGCGAGAGCGGCAGCCCCGCCCAGGCCCAGGTCTGGGGACTGGGCCGGGTCGCCGGCCTCGAACACCCCGGGCACTGGGGCGGACTGGTCGACCTGCCGCCCGCCGGCGCCTGGGACGACCGCACCGGCACCCGGCTCGCCGCCCTGCTGTCCGGCGCCGTCGCCGAGGACCAGACGGCCCTGCGCCCGCAGGGCATCCTG
>NZ_LFVW01001126.1:0-1797 GCF_001182915.1 Kitasatospora sp. MY 5-36 | reverse complement strand
GGCGGCCAGCACGGCGGCGGTGAGTCCGGCGGTGAGGCCCGCGGCGAGCCCGGCCGCCCGCCGGCGGCGCCTGGACCGCTCGACCCGGGCGAGGACGCGCTCCATCCGGTCCTCCGGCGAACCGAGGGCGGGGACGGCCCGGTGGAGCAGGATCCGCAGCTCCTCCTCGTCGTCGGGCCCGCCGTCGCCCGGACCGTACGGGTCGAGCAGGTCAGCGCCGTTCACGGGGTCCCCCGTCCAGCAGGAGTTCCCGGGCCGGCAGCCGGCCGCGCAGGCCGGCCAGCGCCCGGTGCGTCTGGCTCTTGACGGTGCCCGTGCTGCAGCGCAGCACCTCGGCGGTCTCCTCGACGCTGAGGTCCTCGAAGAAGCGCAGCACCACCACGGCCCGCTGACGCGGCGGCAGCGACCGCACCGCCTCGGCGACCACCCGGCCGAGCACCACCCCGTCGTACGGGTCCGGGCCCGGCGGCGGCTCCGGCAGTTCGCCGTGCGGCAGCTCCCCGGTCCAGCGCCGCCGCCACCAGGAGACGTGGCAGTTCACCAGGACCTTCCGCAGGTACGCCTCGGGCCGGTCGGGGGCGATGCGCGTCCATCTGGGCCAGACCTTGGCGAGCGCCGTCTGCAGCAGGTCCTCGGCCTGGTGCGGGTCGCCGGTCAGCAGCCAGGCGGTGCGCAGGAGCTTGGGCCCGCAGGCGGCGACGAACTCCTCGAAGTCCGGCGGTGTCGCGTTCGTCATCCTGCCGTCGTCCCCGCCATGGTGTCCGCGCCGTCCCCGTCTGCCGTGGCGGCCGCCCGGGCCGCGTGTTCGTTCTTGCTCTCACGGCAGCTCGACGCGTCGGGGGGCGGTTCGGGTTGCCTGCGGGCGCGGACCCGCGAGCCGGTCCGGGAGTCGGCCCGGTGCCCCGGGCGGTGCGGGGACCTGGACAGCGGCGCGGCGCTCGTCCACGCTTCACCTCCATGACTCTCCCCCCGCACTCTCCCGGTGCCGCGCGCACCGCGCTCTTCGAAGAGGTCACCGCGGTCGGCGACGAGGCCGTCGCCCTGCTCGCCGGCTGCCGCGGCGACACCCGGATCCCCGGCGCCGAGTGGACGGTCGCCGAGGCGGCCGCCCACCTGGCGATGGCCAACGAGCTGATGGCCGCGCTGGCCGCCGGCGAGGAACGGCCGTACGGGGACGGCACCCCGGGCTCGCTGGCCGCGGCGAACGCGGCCTCGCTGGCCGAGCGGCCCGAACGGGACCCGGACGTGCTCGCCGAGGAGATCGCCCGGCGGGCACGGGAGTTCACCGTGACGGCCGCCCCGCGCGCGGGCACCGAGCCGGTGTCGACCCCGCTCGGCCGGATGGACCTGGACACCCTCGGCGCCTACCTGCTGACCCACATGCTGGGCCACCTCTACGACATCGCCGTCGCCCTCGGCCGCCCGCACCCGATCGACCGGCGCCGGGTCGGGCTGGCTATGCCGTTCGTGCGCACGGTCATGCCGCGGGTGACGGACGCCCGGGCCGCGGCCGGCCACAGCGCCTGCTACCGGCTGCGCGGCCGGGGCCTGGACGGGTTCGCGGTCACCTTCACGGACGGCGCCGCCGCGGTGAGCCAGGACCCGCCCCGGCGCCCGGACTGCACGATCCTCGTCGAACCGGTGGCGTTCCTGCTCATCGCGCTGGGCCGGCGCAGCGCCCCCGGCGCCCTGCTGCGCGGCGAGGTGCTCGCCTGGGGCCGCCGCCCCTGGCTGGCCCCGTCCTTCCCCGGGCTGTTCGCCGCCCCCTGACCCCTGACCCCTGACCCCTGACCCCTG
>NZ_LFVW01001125.1:0-1802 GCF_001182915.1 Kitasatospora sp. MY 5-36 | reverse complement strand
CGGCTCGGCGGCGCTGGGCTGGTCGGCGGGGGCGCTGGCGCTGTGCGTGCTCGGCGCGGCGGCGGTGCTGCGCCGGTCCGAGCCCTCCGCCGCGGCGGTGCCGCACCCGTCCGAACCCGTCGTCGTGAAGCCCCCGGAGGAGAAGAGCCGATGAACCTGCGGAACCGGACCAGGGTGATCATCCTGCTGGTCGCCGTCGTGCTGCTCGGCGCGGTCGGCACCGGGGCCGTCCTCTACGCCGCCGACCGCACCGCCCGCCGGGACCAGGCCCAGCCCGGCGGGCCGACCGTCGCGTCCGGCCCGGTGTCACTACAGGCGCAGTCCGGCGGACGACAGCTGTTGTTCCGCAACATGGCCTGGGGCCCGCACCGGGACGAGATCACCACCGTCGCCGCCGACCACCCGGACGGCCCGCGCACCGCCTCGGGCGTCCAGTGCCTGCGCTTCCACGCCGCCGCCGGCACCGGCATCTGCCTCCAGGCCCAGCACGGCGCGCTGGAGGACACCTACCGCGCCGTCGTCCTGGACGACCACCTGCGCGAGCTCCGCTCGTTCCCGGCGGCCGGCATCCCCACCCGCTCCCGGGTCTCGCCGTCCGGGCACCTCGCCGCCTGGACGGTCTTCGTCAGCGGCGACTCGTACGCGGGCAGCGACTTCTCCACCCGCACCTCGATCGTGGACGTCCGGGACTGGAACCTGCGGGAGAACCTGGAGGACTTCGCGGTCGTCCTGGACGGCCGCCCGTACCAGGCGCACGACATCAACATCTGGGGCGTCACCTTCGCCGACGACACCACCTTCTACGCCACCCTCGCCAGCGCCGGGCAGACCCACCTCGTCCGCGGCGACCTCACCGCCCGCACCCTCACCGCCCTGCACGACAACGTCGAGTGCCCCTCGCTCTCCCCGGACGGCACCCGCGTCGCCTACAAGAAGCGCGTCCCCGGCCTGCCCGCCGACGCCCCGTGGCGGCTGTACGTGCTCGACCTCGCCACCATGACCGAGACCGCCACCGCCGAGCAGCGCAACATCGACGACCAGGCGCTCTGGTCCGGCGCCGGCACCCTGGTCTACGCCCTGCCCGGCGACTACGGCGCCGACCTGTGGACCGTCCCGGCGGACGGTTCGGGCCGCGCGGAGCCGGTCACCAAGGCCGCGGTCGCCCCCGCCTACCTGGGCTGAGGAACTCTCGGCTACCGTCCCACGTCGAGCAGAGTGTGACGTCCCGATCAGGCATCTCGAACAAATGTCCTGATCAGACGTCCTGATCGAGCGTTCTGACCGAACGGGGGAGCAAGACAACCGTGGACGGCATCCCACCCGAGCGCACGGTGACCGACTCGTGGCCAGCCCTGCACGGCCGCCCGGTCCTGCGGCGCACCGTCGCCGTCGGGCTGGTGCTGTGCGTGTCCGTCGCCGCCGCCCTCGTGGTGCGCGGCGTCAACGCGCTCACCGCCGGCGGCACCGGCCGCGAGACCGACCGCGACCGCGCCGAACGCCTGGCCGGGCTCCACCCCTCCCAGCACCCCGGCGTCGGCCGCTTCTACGTCCCCGTCGGCGCCGTCTACACCCACACCTCCGACGGCGCCCCGGTCGCCTACCTGCACTACCGCCTCGGCGGCGGCCGGGCCCCCGGCCTCGGCGACTTCCTCAGCGCCTACGACCTCCCCGCGCCCGGCCCGGTCGCCCCGCTGCCCGCCGACCTGCTCGCCGCCCTCGGCGGCGACGAGCCGGCCGAGGCCCCGGAACTCCCCGACTCCCCGCCGCCGCCCGCCGTCACCCCCTCCCCCTCGGCCACCCCC
>NZ_LFVW01001124.1:0-1809 GCF_001182915.1 Kitasatospora sp. MY 5-36 | reverse complement strand
CGGTCAGTTCGGCCGCCAGCTCGGCGGCTCCCGGCGCATCGCCTCCCCGGCGGCCGGCCAGCAGCAGCCGCCGGGCGCCGTGCCCGGTGACCAGGTGCCGCGCCACGGCCCGGCCGATGGCGCCCGTCCCGCCGGTGATCAGGACGGTTCCGTCCGGGTCGAGGACCGGCGGGACGGTGAGCACGACCTTGCCGACGTGGGTGCCCTGGCGCAGCAGCCCGAAGGCCTCGGGCGCCCGCCGGACGTCCAGGTCGGTGACGGCGGGCCAGCCGAACGCGCCCCGGGCGAACAGCTCGACCGTCCGCTCCAGCAGGCGGGCGAGGTGCTCGGGCGGCAGCTGGAGCAGGTTGAACGCCCGGTAGCGCACGCCGGGGTGCGCGGCGGCCACCTCGGCGGGGTCGCGCTGTTCGGTCCGGCCGAGCTCGACCAGGAGCCCGCCGGGACGCAGCAGCCGCAGCGACTCGTCGACGAGCTCGCCGGTCAGCGAGTTCAGGACGAGCGCCATCCGCCGGTCGCCCGCGTCGGGGCCCGCACCCGGGCCGGCACTCGGGCCGGCACCGAAGCGGGCGCCGAAGCCGGGCTCGCGGGAGGAGGCGAGGTGGTCGTCGTCGAGGCCGAGGGCGCGCAGCGCGGGCCACTTGGCGGGGCTCGCGGTCGCGAAGACCTCCGCGCCCAGGTGCCGGGCCAGCTGGACGGCGGCCAGGCCGACGCCGCCCGCCCCGGCGTGGACCAGCACCCGGTCCCCCGCGCCCACGCCGCCCAGTTCGACCAGGGCGTGCAGGGCGGTCAGGTGGGCGACCGGCACGGCGGCGGCCCGGGTGAAGGACCAGTCGTCCGGGATCCTGACCAGGGTGCGCTGGTCGGCCTGGGCCACCGTGCCGAACGCCGCCGGGAACAGGCCCGTCACCCGGTCGCCGACGGCCAGGCCGGTGACCCCGGGCCCGGTCGCGGTGACCACGCCCGCGCCCTCCAGGCCGAGCGGGCCCGGATCGCCGGGGTGCATGTCGAGCGCGCCCAGGACGTCGTGGAAGTTCAGCCCGGCGGCGCGGACCGCGACCCGGACCCGGCCGGGGCCGGGCTCGGCGGCGGCCTCGGGACAGGGCCGCAGCTCCAGGCCGGTGAGGGTGCCGCGCTCGGGGATGTCCAGGTGCCAGGCCGCCGCGTCCTCGGGGGGCCGCAGCGCGGGATCGCCCACGGCGGACACCAGCCGGGGCACCAGGACGGCGCCGTCGCGGACGGCCAGCTGGTTCTCCTCCGGGGTCAGTACGGCGGCCGGGACCTCGGGGGCGCCTTCGGTCGCGGGAGTGCTTTCGGTCGCGGGAGTGCCTTCGGGCACGGTGGTGCCGGGGGCCAGGTCGACCAGGGTGAACCGGCCCGGGTGCTCGACCTGGGCGGTGCGCACCAGGCCCCAGACCGCCGCCTGGGCGAGGTCCCGGACGGTCTCGCCGGGCCGCACGGCGACCGCGCCCCGGGTGACCAGCACCAGACGGGACCCGGCGAGCCGGTCCTCGGCGAGCCACCGGGCGAGCAGGTCCCGGGTGCGGTGGACGGCGGTCCTGGCCGCCATCGCCGGGTCGGTGGCGTCCTGCGGTCCGTGCGGTCCGGTCGGGCAGCTCACCACGGTGGGCGTGTCCGGGTCGGCCGCCGCGAGCAGCGCGTCCGGGTCGAGGGCGTCCCACGGGACGACCGGCACCGGGCCGACCGGCGACGACACCGGCTCCGACTCCCGCAGCGGTTCCCAGCCGAGGGCGAACAGCGAGTCGCGCGCGGCGGCGGCCGGGTCGGCGGGGCGTCCCGCCGCGACCGGGC
>NZ_LFVW01001123.1:0-1813 GCF_001182915.1 Kitasatospora sp. MY 5-36 | reverse complement strand
CCGACCACCCGCTGGCCGTCCTCGCCGTCGCCGCCGCCCAGCTCGACGGCCTCGACCGCACCACCCGCTCGGTGCTGCGCGACGCCGCCGTCGTCGGCGGCACGCTGTGGCGCGGCGCGGTCGAGGCCGTCAGCCAGCGCGACCCCGAGGAGGTCGGCCGCAGCCTGGAGCTCCTGGAGTCGCGCGAACTGCTGCGCCGGGTGCGCCGCAGCGGCGTCCCCGGAGACGTCGAGTACGCCTTCCGGTACGCCGTCAGCCGCGATGTCGCGCTCGCCCAGCTGCCCGGCCGCGTCCTGGTCGAACGCCACCTGCGGGCGGCCGACTGGGCCGCCCTGCTGGACGTGCCCCGCCCCGGGCTGCTGGCCTTCCACCACGACCGCGCCATCGCGCTCGCCGAGGCGGACGGCACCCCGGTGGAGGCGATGGAGCGCCGTGCCTGGGAAGCCCTGGTCGGGGCGTCCGCCCGGGCCGCCGCCGCGGGCGACGACGCGCTCGCGGTCAGCTGTCTCGACCACGCCCTGGACCGCTGCCCGCCCGGGGAGCCCGAGCGGGTCTGGCTGGTCACCCACCACCGCCGCATCCGCGACAGCCTCGGCGCCCGCGCCCATCGCCGCCGCCCGGCCGTTACCGGCTGACCCCGGCGGGGACGGGCAGCGCCGGGGCGAGGTCCCGCACGCGTTCCAGCGAGCGGATCTTCTCCTCGACGTCGGTGACGTTGTTGGTCACCATCAGCTCGTCCGCGCCGGTGCGCTCCAGCAGGTCCGTCAGCGCCCGGCGGACCTCCTCGGCGTCGCCGACCGCCTGGGTGCTGAGCAGCGCGTCGGCGGAGGCCCGCTCGGCCTCCGTCCACGGGTACGCCGCCGCCTCCTCGACGGTGGGCAGCGGCGCGATCGGCGAGGCGCCGTTCAGCCGCAGCACCGGGAACAGCGCCGGCGCCGTCAGCCGGCGCGCGTGCTCCGTGGTCTCCCCGCACACCGTGTAGGCGGTGACGATCGCGTGCGGCCGCTCGGCCCGGGCCGAGGGCCGGAAGCTCTGCCGGTACGCCCGCAGCGCCTCCTCGGTGCCGCGGGAGTTGAAGAAGTGGTGGGCGAACGCGTACGGCAGCCCGCGCCGGCCCGCGTCCACGGCGCTGCGCACACTGGCGCCCAGCAGCCACGGCCGCGGCGGCTGCGGCGGCTCCGGCAGGGCCTCCAGCCGCTGGTAGACGTGCCCGTCCGGGAAGCCGCCGTCGACGAAGGCGAGCAGCTCCTCCAGCGCCGCCGGGAAGTCCTCGTCGGGCGCCCGGCGCAGCGCGTGGGAGAGCAGCGGGTCCGCGCCCGAGCGGCCGATGCCCAGGTCCACCCGGCCGGGGAACAGCGCGGCCAGCGTCCGGAAGGACTCCGCGACGGCGTACGGCGGGTGGTTGGGCAGGATCACCCCGCCCGCGCCGATCCGGATCCGGCTGGTCCGCTCGCCGAGCGCGGCCAGCAGGACGGCCGGGACGGAGCCGGCGATCCCGCGCGAGTTGTGGTGCTCGGCCACCCAGAACCGGGTGTAGCCCAGCTCGTCGGCGGCCGCCACCAGCCGGCGGGTGCCGACCAGGGTCTCGGCGGGGCTGCCGGCGGAGTCGATGGACGATATGTCGAGGACGGACAGCGGGACGGTCGGGGAACTGCTGGTCATGCGGGGGTGCTCCTTACTCGGGGTGTCACGCGTACCAGGTGGGGCGGGGGACTTCGCCGTGCAGGAGGTGGCGCCCCACCACGCGGGCGCGCCCCGGGTCGTCCTCGTGCCCCCGTCGCGCCCGGGTGTCCCGCCAGTAGCGGTCCAGCCC
>NZ_LFVW01001122.1:0-1814 GCF_001182915.1 Kitasatospora sp. MY 5-36 | reverse complement strand
CGGGCCCCGCGCAGCGCACCGTGCCGGTGCAGCGCCCGCACCGCGTAGGTCGAGCAGGACGGCGTGTACGGGCAGCAGGCCGGACGGCGGGGGCTGACCTCGGCGCGGTAGTAGCGCACCGCGCCGTACAGCACCCCGGCCGCGAACCCGCGCGGGGCGGGGGCGGACGGATCGGCCGCCCGGCGACCGCGCGCCCCGGTGAGGGCGAACCGGACACCGGAGGCCATCATCACCGGGATCAGGGCGATCAGGCAGGGGTCGGCGAACTCGCAGCAGCCGTCGACGCAGCAGTCCGCGCCCTCGTCCCGGGCGCGCTTGCGCCGCTGGGCCTTGGCGTGGTCCTCCTTGCGGTAGCGCTCCCGGTAGTCCTCCCAGGCCCGGCGCTGCTTCTTCCGCCGGAGCCGTTCCGAGGCGGGCAGCCACCACCAGGCGCGCTCCGGGCGGGCCGGCGGGAAGTGGGCGCCGAGATCCGGCGTCGGGTCGGACACTGCTGACGATCTCCTCGTTCTCGCCGCCGGGGGCCGACCCCCGACGATCCGGGCAAGATTATCCGAAGATCATCTGCCCGGATCCGCCCTGCGGCCGACGGCCCGCAAGCAACGGCCCGCGACCGGCGAGCAGCGGCCGGAGACCGGCTCAGCCGCCGAGGTTGAGCGAGGGGAAGAGGTCCTCGAACGGCTGGGTGGTCACCGAGACGCTCCGGGAGAAGGGGTTGTCGAAGTCCCAGATCATGAACAGCAGGAAGGCGATCAGCACGCTGAAGCAGAGCGCCAGGGTCAACTCCCTCGGCGTACGCCGGATCTGGAGCGCGAAGAGCATGCCGACGGTCACCACCGCACCCCCGATCAGGCCGAACCAGACCACCCCGGGCATCGTCGGCCCGGCGTTCTGTCCGCGCGAGTTGCGGGACTCGGACGCCTGGCTGACCCGGTCCATGATCGGCTGGTAGCCCTGCGACTCCAGGTCGGAGGCGGGCGAGCGGGTGGCGATGTCGTTCTGGAGCTTCTGGAGCAGTTGGTCGCCCTTCTCGGTGATGCCACCGGTCTCCTGCATGTAGGACCACTCGGTGTTCACCACGTACGAGACGTAGGTGTCCACGTCGGCCCGGACCTGGTCGCGGAACTCCGCCGGGTAGATCACCGCACGGTCGCTGATCTCGCGCAGCGACTGCGCCTCGCGGAACAGGTCGTCCTGGGCGGCGCCGCGCGCCTCCCAGACACCCGCGATGGCGAGACCGAGGACGATCGCGTAGACCACCCCGATCATCATCGTGATGTACTCGATGACATCCGGGGTCTCGTCGGCACTCTCCTCGATCGGTCGGCGCTGCCTCAGCACCACCACCGCCATCACGACGGCACAGGCCGACGCCATGGCGATGATCAACGCCACCCACTCGGACATGGGAACTCCCTTCTCTGGCTTGGCTTGTGACGGAACGGAAAGCTCACGGGGGCGGCCCCCGACCGCTTCGGCCCGCTCGGGTTCGGTTCGGTTCGGGACCGCGCGGTAGGGCGGGCCCCCGCCGACCGGGAACCGGTCGGCGGGCCCTCAGGGGACGGTCAGGACGGGCCCGAACGGCCGCCGCGTCCTCGGCCACCACGGCCCGGGCGCAGGGCCGCCGCCGCGAGCACGCCGGGGACCATGATCACCAGCAGCATGGTGGTCATCGAGGTGCCCTGGTGCTGCCGGGCCATGGGCGCGGGCTTCGCCCTGGGGGCGTGGACCACCGGCTGCGCCGACGGGGTCGGCCACAGCGGGCTCGGCCGGGCCGAACTCGGCGAGGCCGCGGGGCTGGGGGCCGCCGGACCGGG
>NZ_LFVW01001121.1:0-1815 GCF_001182915.1 Kitasatospora sp. MY 5-36 | reverse complement strand
CCGTACCGGTCGCCGCTCCCGTCGCGGCCGGACTCGACGCGGCCGGAGCCGCGGGCGAGCCCGCGGCCGCCCCGCCCGCGGCCTTCGAAGACCCCCCGGAGGAGCACCCCGTCAGCACGCCCGTCAGCACCCCGGCCGCCGCCACCGCGGCGAGCACCCGCCGACCACCCATCCCGATCACCCTCCCCAGTCCTGTCAGTGATCCCTCAAGATAGCGACCGCCCCGCCCGCGAACGCCGACGGGGCGGCGACCTGTCGGTCACCGCCCCGCCGTACTGCTCCGTCGTCCTGCCCTACCGGTGGATCAGACCGCCGGAACCGGGTAGGTCGGGTACTCGACGCCCGAGATGTACTGGACGACCCGGATCACCTGGCACGAGTAGCCGAACTCGTTGTCGTACCACAGGTAGAGGATCGCGTTGTCGCCCTCGACCTTGGTCGCGCCGGCGTCCACGATCGAGGCGTGGCGCGAGCCGATGAAGTCGCTGGAGACGGCGTCGGGCGAGTCGGTGAAGTCGATCTGGCGCTTCAGCGGCGAGGTCAGCGAGACGTTCCGCAGGTACTCCAGGACGTCCTCGCGGTTGGTCTCCCGCTTCAGCTGGAGGTTGAGGATCGCGATGGAGACGTCCGGCACTGGGACGCGGATCGAGCTGCCGGTGATCTTCGCCTGGAGGTCCGGCAGGGCCTTGGCGACGGCCGAGGCGGCACCGGTCTCGGTGATCACCATGTTCAGCGGCGCCGAGCGGCCGCGGCGGTCGGCCTTGTGGTAGTTGTCCAGCAGGTTCTGGTCGTTGGTGAACGAGTGGACGGTCTCCACGTGGCCGCGGACCACGCCGTACTCGTCCTCCATCGCCTTCAGCGGCGGGACGATGGCGTTGGTGGTGCACGAGGCGCAGGACAGGATCTGCTCGTCCGGCTTGATCGTGTCGTGGTTCACGCCGTGCACGATGTTCGGGACGTCGCCCTTGCCCGGCGCGGTCAGCACGACCTTGGCGATACCGGGGCGCAGGTGCTTCGACAGGCCCTCGCGGTCGCGCCAGCGGCCGGTGTTGTCGATCAGGATCGCGTCCTTGATCCCGTACTCCGTGTAGTCGACCGTGGTCGGGTCGTCGGAGTAGATCACCGTGATCTCGTTGCCGTTGGCGATGATCTTGTTGTTCGCCTCGTCGACGGTGATCGTGCCCTGGAACTGGCCGTGGATGGAGTCACGGCGCAGCAGCGAGGCGCGCTTGACCAGGTCGTCGCCGCCGCTGTTGCGCACGACGATCGCCTTCAGCCGCAGGCCGTTGCCCGAGGCCTTCTCGACCAGCAGCCGGGCGACCAGCCGGCCGATGCGGCCGAACCCGTACAGCACGACGTCCTGCCCGGACCGGCGCTCCAGCTTGTTCTCACCGGTGGCGCCGACGACGGCCTGGGCGGTGAACTCCGCCACCGACAGGCCGCGGTCGTCCGCCTTGTACGTCGCGGCGAGCATGCCGAGGTCGATCTGCGAGGGGCCGAGGTCCAGGGCGGTCAGGGCCTCGAGGAACGGCATCGTCTCGGTGACCGAGAGCTCCTCGCCGGCTATCTGCCGGGCGAAGCGGTGCGTCTTGAGGATGCTGACCACCGACTTGTTCACCAGGGACCGGCTGTGGAGCAGAACGGTGACGTCCCGCTCCCGGTGCAGCCGCCCGATGATCGGGATCATCGACTCCGCGATCTCCTCGCGGTTCTTCCAGTCCGTGAACACGTCGTCGTTGACAGTCACAAGTCCATCTTTCGAGCTGAGGGTGTTGCCCACATGGTAGCTTCGCCCGCCCGCGCCCCGACCGCCGG
>NZ_LFVW01001120.1:0-1819 GCF_001182915.1 Kitasatospora sp. MY 5-36 | reverse complement strand
CCCGCGATCCGGCCGGCCGTGCTCGGCGGGCTGTCCTCGCTGCACGGCGCCCTCGCGCTGGCGCGGCTGCAGCCCGCGGCCTGAAGCCGTGCCCGCGCCCGCGCCCCACCGCGCGACACCGCACCGCACACCATCTCACCGACCAGCCCTGGGAGCCGAGTTGACCACGACAGAAACCCTCGTCCGTACGGACGGTGGGCTGCGGCGCATCGACGTGGAGCTGGGTGAGCGCGGCTACCCGGTGCTGATCGGCCCCGGCGCCCGCCACCGGCTGGCCGGGGTGCTCGCGGGGATCGGCGCCCGCCGGGTCGCGGTGGTCAGCGCCCGGCCCGCCGAGTGGCTGCCCGACACCGGTCTCGACACCCTGGTGGTGGAGGCGAAGGACGGCGAGGAGGGCAAGTCCCTCGCCTGGGTGGCCGAACTGTGCAGCCGTTTCACCGCGTTCGGCCTGGGCCGGGCCGACGCCGTGGTCTCCTGCGGCGGCGGCACCACCACCGACGCGGTCGGGCTCGCCGCCGCGCTGTACCACCGGGGAGTGCCCGTGGTGCACCTGCCCACCTCGCTGCTGGCCCAGGTCGACGCGAGCGTCGGCGGCAAGACGGCGGTGAACCTCCCGGAGGGCAAGAACCTGGTGGGCGCGTACTGGCAGCCGTCCGCCGTGCTCTGCGACACCGACTACCTCGACACCCTCCCGCCGCGCGAACGCGTCAACGGCTACGGGGAGATCGCCCGCTGCCACTTCATCGGCGCCGGGGACCTCCGCCACCTGCCGCTGCCGGAGCAGATCGCCGCGAGCGTCGCCCGCAAGGCCGCCGTGGTGGCCGCCGACGAGCGCGACACCGGGCTGCGGCACATCCTCAACTACGGCCACACGCTGGGCCACGCGCTGGAACGCGCCACCGACTTCCGGCTGCGCCACGGCGAGGCGGTCGGCGTCGGCACGGTCTTCGCCGGCCGGCTGGCGGGCGCGCTCGGCCGGATCGGCCCCGAGCGGGTCGCCGAGCACCACGAGGTGGTCGCCCACTACGGGCTGCCGACCGCGCTGCCGCCGGAGGTCGGCACCGGGGCGCTGATCGCCCTCATGCGGCTGGACAAGAAGGCCGTCGACGGGCTCTCCTTCGTCCTGGACGGCCCGCGCGGCGCCGAACTCGTCAGCGACGTCCCCGAGTCGCTGGTCGCCCGCACGCTGGACGCCATGCCGCGCGCCGCCGGGGAGGCCTGAGATGTCCCTTCACCCCGACCTGCCGACCCCCGACGCACCGGCCCCCGACGCACCGGCCCCCGACGCACCCGACGCGCCGCCCGCCCGTCCGCCGATCTCCGGCCGCACTCGGCTGTTCGCGGTGCTCGGCGACCCGGTCGCACAGGCCAAGGCGCCCGCCCTGCTCAACCCGCTGTTCGCGGCGAGCGGCGTGGACGCCGTGCTCGTCCCCGTGCACGCCCCGGCGGACCGGCTGGACGAGGTCGTCCGAGGACTGAAGGCCGTCGCCAACCTGGACGGACTGCTGGTCACCGTCCCGCACAAGCTGGCGATGTGCGGCCACGCCGACGAACTCAGCGACGCCGCCGCCCTGTTGGGCAGCACCAACGCGCTGCGCCGCGAGCCGGACGGCCGCTGGTACGGCGACAACTTCGACGGCGCCGGGTTCGTCCGGGGCCTGGCCGCCGCCGGGCACCACCCGGCCGGGCTGCGGGTGGCACTGGCCGGCGCCGGAGGCGCGGGGCTCGCCATCGCCGCCGCCCTGCTCGCCGAAGGGGCCGCCGCACTCACCGTCACCGATCCCGACGGGGGCCGGGTGGACGCCCTGCTGGAGCGGCT
>NZ_LFVW01001119.1:0-1820 GCF_001182915.1 Kitasatospora sp. MY 5-36 | reverse complement strand
CGACCGTCCCGGCAGCCGTCCCCGCGACCGCCGCCGTGACGGCCCCCGTGACAGCCCCCGTGACGGCCCCCGCCACCGGGCGCCGGCCCCTCCCGGACCGGCCCGGACGGGCCCCGGACACGCCGATCGCCGTGATCGGCGCGGCCGGACGCTTCCCCGGCGCCCGCGACCTCACCCAGTTCTGGGCGAACCTGCTGGCCGGGCGGGACTCCGTCACCGCCTTCCCGCTGGACCGCTACGACGAGGAGCAGCGCCGGGCCATCACCGCCCTGGACTTCCCCCGGCGGATGGGCGCCCTCGACGAGGTCGACGCCTTCGACGCGGCGTTCTTCCGGATCCTGCCGCGCGAGGCCGAACTGATGGACCCGCAGCACCGGCTGGTGCTGGAGACGGTGTGGCAGGCGCTGGAGGACAGCGCCCACCGGCCGAGCGAACTCCCCTCCAACACCGGGGTGTTCATCGGCGTCACCAACAACGACTACGCGACCCTGCTCAGCACCCGCGGGGTGCGGCCGGACGCCTTCACCGCGACCGGCACCAACCACTCGATCCTGGCCAACCGCATCTCCTACCTGCTCGACGTGCGCGGCCCGAGCGAGCCCATCGACACCGCCTGCTCCAGCTCGCTGGTGGCGGTGCACCGCGCCATGGAAGCCATCCGGTCCGGCGCCTGCGACCTGGCGATCGCGGGCGGGGTGAACGTCCTGCTCGACGCCGGCACCTTCGTCAGCGCCCACCGCGCGGGGATGCTCAGCCCGGACGGCCTGTGCCGCACCTTCGACGCCGACGCGAACGGCTACGTGCGCGGCGAGGGCGTCGGGGCCGTCGTCCTCAAGCCGCTGGCGGCGGCCGAGCGGGACGGCGACGCGATCCTCGGCGTGCTCCGGGGCAGCGCCTACAACCACGGCGGACGGGCCAACTCGCTCACCGCGCCGAACGCCGACGCCCAGGCCGAGCTGGTCACCGCGGCCGTCGGCGACCTCGACCCGGACACCATCGGCTACATCGAGACCCACGGCACCGGCACGGCCCTCGGCGACCCGGTCGAGGTCCGCGCGCTGCGCACGGCCTTCCGCCGACTCGGCCGCAGCGACGACGGCGCGTGCGGCCTGGGCTCGGTCAAGACCAACATCGGGCACCTGGAGTCCGCCGCCGGCATCGCCGGGCTGCTGAAGGTGCTGCTCTCGCTCCGGCACGGGGTACTGCCCGCGAACCGGCACCTGCGGCGGGTCAACCCGTTCGTCGAACTCGACGACGGGCCCTTCCACCTGGTCCGGGAGAACGAGCCCTGGCCGCGTCCGCGCGACCGCGACGGCCGGGACGGGCCGAGGCGCGCCGGGGTGAGCAGCTTCGGCTTCGGCGGCGTCAACGCCCATGTCGTGGTCGAGGAGTACGTCCCGGTCCGGGCCGGCCGGGAGGAGCCCGCCGGGGACGTCCTGGTGCCGCTCTCGGCGCGCACCCCGGGGCAGTTGACCGACCGGGCCCGGGACCTGCTGGCCTTCCTGGAGCGGTCGGAGGGGGTGTCCCTGCGCTCGGTCGCCTGGACCCTCCTGGCCGGCCGGGAGGAGATGGCCGAGCGGATCGCCTGGACGGTGTCCAGCGTGGCCCAACTCGCCGACCGTCTGCGGGAGTTCGTCGCCACCGGCGACCGGGGCGAGGCCGCCGGTCCGGCGGCGCGCTGGATCGCGGGCGAGGCCCTCGACCGGTCTGCCTGGACCGGCGGAGCGACGCCCGGCCGGGTGCGCCTGCCCGGGTACCCCTTCGCCCGGGACCGGTTCTGGCACCCGGAGGCCGAGCCCGCCCCGGCGCCCGCCCAGGCG
>NZ_LFVW01000111.1:0-2244 GCF_001182915.1 Kitasatospora sp. MY 5-36 | reverse complement strand
CCCGCCGGTGAGCGCGAGGAAGAGGGCCAGGGCCAGGTCGAAGGCCAGGCCGCGCCTGGTCGGCCGGGGCGGCGGCGGTCCGCCCGGGCCGCCGGCCAGCCGGACCGCCGCGCGCAGCCGCCGCACCGTCGGATGGTTGATCACCGGGACATTGTGGGGGCCGCGGGCGCCGGGGGACAGCCCCGCGGGTGGCGGGCGACGGGTACACCCGGCGACTACGTCGGAAGGATGACGCCGCGCCCGGGTCCGCCGGACGCGGTAGCGATGGTGCGGCGGACGGCTGACGCGGGCGCGGGCCGCCCGTTCGTACCTTCGTCCTCGTCAGCAGGCGGGCAACGACGAGGAGCGGGGACATGAGCGGCGATCCGGTGATCGAACTGAACGGGGTGAGCCGTCACTACGAGGGCGCCCGGGCGGCCCTGGACGGGGTCACGCTGAGCGTGCGGACGGGGGAGTCGGTGGCCGTGCTCGGCCCGTCCGGCAGCGGGAAGTCCACCCTGCTGAACCTGGTCGCCGGGCTGGACCGGCCGAGCGCCGGGACGGTCACCGTGGCCGGGGTTCGGGTGGACCGGCTGGGCGAGGCGGCCTCGGCCCGCTACCGGCGCGGCACGATCGGCATGGTGTTCCAGTTCTTCAACCTGCTGGACGACCTCACCGTGGCCGACAACGTGGTGCTGGCCGGCGAACTGGCCGGCGTCCCGCGCGCCGAGGCCCGGCGTCGGGCCGCCGAACTGCTGGAGAGCCTCGGCATCGACCGGCACGCCCGCGCCCACCCGGGCCGGCTCTCCGGCGGTGAGCGCCAACGCGTCGCGGTGGCACGGGCGTTGATGAACCGGCCGACGCTGCTGCTGGCGGACGAGCCGACCGGGGCGCTGGACTCGGCCTCGGGCGAGGACGTCAAGGAGCTGTTCCGGGAACTGCACGAGGACGGGCAGACCGTCCTGCTCGTCACCCACGACCTGACCCTGGCCGAGGACTGCGCCACCCGCACCGTGCGGATGCGGGACGGCCGGGTCGAGGCGGACTCGGCTGCGGCTTCGACTTCGGGTACGGCTCCGGGCCCGGCGGTGACGGCATGAGCGCGCTCGGCAGGGTCGTCCGGGCCGGTGTGCGCAGGCGCCGGACGCAGTCCGTCGCGGTCGGGCTGGCCGCCCTGGTGGCCACCACCTGCTCCGTCCTCGGCGGCTCGCTGCTGGTCGCCTCCCAGGACCCCTTCGACCAGGCCTTCGACCACCAGCGCGGCGCCCACCTCACCGCGCGCTTCGACGGCGCCCGGGCGAGCGCCGACCAGCTCGCCGCCACCGCGCACGCCCCCGGGGTGGCGGCCGCGGCCGGGCCGTACCGCACCGTCACCGTCGACCCCGAGCCGGGCCCCGGCCTGGGCATGCCGCCCGGGGTGACGATGGGGCCGATGACCGTCGCCGGGCGTGGCTCGGCCGCCGTCGGCGTCGACAACGTCACTCTGGTCCAAGGGAGTTGGCCGCAGCAGCCGGGCGAGGTGGTGGTCGACGCCGGATACCACGACCAGCCGAGGGGGCTAGGCGGCAGCCTGCGGGTGCCCGGCCTGCCGGGGGCGCCGACCCTCAAGGTCGTCGGCCTCGCCCGCTCCGTCAGCCGTACCGCCGACGCCTGGGTGACCCCGGAGACCGTCGCCGCCCTCACCGCGCCCGGCAGCACCCCCGGCTACCAGATGCTCTACCGCTTCAGCGACGCCGGCAGCGCCGACGCCATGGCCGCCGACCGGGCCGCCGTCACCGCCGCCGCCCCCGCCGGGGCGCTCACCGGCGCCCAGTCCTGGCTCACCGCCAAACAGGGCTCGGACCGCAACACCGCGCTGTTCCTGCCCTTCATGGTCGCCTTCGGCCTGCTCGGCATGGCGATGTCCGTGCTGGTCGCGGGCAATGTGGTGGCCGGCGCGGTCGGCACCGCCACCCGGCGGATCGGCGTGCTCAAGGCGCTCGGCTGCACCCCCGCCCAGGTGGTGCGGGCGTACGTCGCCCAGGCGCTGGTCCCGGCCGCCGTCGGCACCCTGCTCGGGGTCGTCGTGGGCAACGCGCTGACCGTCCCGGTGCTCGCTACCACCGGCTCGCTGTACGGCACCGACACCTCCGGCCTCGCCCCCTGGGTGGACGTCGCGGTGGCCGGCGGCACCCTGGCCGCCGTCGCGCTGGTCGCCTGGGCCGCCGCCGCCCGGGCCGGCCGGCTGCGCACGGTGGACGTGCCCGGCGACATGACCCGGATGAC
>NZ_LFVW01001118.1:0-1822 GCF_001182915.1 Kitasatospora sp. MY 5-36 | reverse complement strand
GAGGGCGAACGGCGGTCGCGGCGCCGCCCGGTGCCTCGGGCGGTCGGGTGCCGGCCGGGGCCCGGGCCGCGACGTCGGTGCGGCGGCAGTGCTCATCGGGAACCTCCTCAGCGCCCGGCGGCGAGGGCCGCCGGGCCGCCCACGATCGCAGCGCAAGCTCTGAGCCGGCTCTGAGTCGGCCGGCCGACGGGACCCGCCGTGAAGGCGTTCATGCAGGTCAGTAGAGGTGTGATGGTCTACGAACCACTTTCCGGGGTCTCAGCGCCTTCTCATCGGGGCGGGGCAGGATGAGCACCGCGCAGCACGAGCCCGAGGGAGCCCCCATGGACGAGACCGCCGGCCGCCCGGACTGGCGGGTCCTGGTCGTCGACGACGAACCGGACCTGGTCGAGGTGGTGTGCGGGGCCGTCCGCTACGAGGGCTGGCAGGCGCGCGGCGCGACCACCGGCCTGGCCGCCGTCGAGGCCGCCGCGGCCTGGCGGCCGCACGCCGTGGTGCTGGACGTGATGCTGCCCGACCTCGACGGCCTGGAGGTGCTGCGCCGCATCCACGCCGGGCAGCCCGAGGCGCGGGTGCTCTTCCTCACCGCCCGGGACGCCGTCGAGGAACGGATCGCCGGCATCGCGGCCGGCGGCGACGACTACGTGACCAAGCCGTTCAGTCTGGCCGAGGTGGTGGTCCGACTGCGGGGCCTGCTGCGCCGGGCCGCCCCGCCCGCCGCGCCCGGGCAGCCGCCCCCGCACGCCCTGGTGCTCGGCGACCTGGTGCTGGACGACCGGGCCCGCGAGGTCACCCGGGGCGGGGAGACGGTCGAGCTCAGCCCCACCGAGTACGCGCTGCTCGCCCACCTGATGCGCCACCCCCGGCAGGTGCTCAGCAAGGCGCAGATCCTGGACGCCGTCTGGTCGTACGACTTCGGCGGGCAGGCGCACATCGTGGAGCTGTACATCAGCTACCTGCGCAAGAAGGTGGACGCGGGGCGCAGTCCGATGATCCACACGGTGCGCGGCGCGGGCTACCTGATCAAGGCCGCGACGTGAGCGGCGCGCAGGCCCGCGACGCGAAGCGCCTGAAATCCCGTGACCCGAAGCGCCTGGGGTCCCGCGTCGCCCGGCTGGTGCCCCGCACCCTGCGGGCCCGGCTGATCGCCGGACTGCTGGTGCTGCTGGTCGTCACCTGCGCCGCCGTCGGCCTCGCCACCACCGCCGCGATGCGCCACTTCCTGGTCGACCGGCTGGACCAGCAGCTCACCGAGTCCGGCGGACGCTACGCCGCGAGCCTGGAGCACACCGCCCAGGGCGCCGGCCCCGACACCCGGGCCCAGACCCCCGGCACCCTCGGCGTACGGCTGCTCGGCGGCCGGGTCACCGCCGCGGGCGTGGTCGACGGGGACGCCGACGACGTGGACAGCCCCGGCGACGAGGACGACCGGGTCGCCTTCACCCCCGACCAGCAGCACGCGCTGGCCGCCCTGCCCGTCGACGGCCCGGCCCGCACCCTCGACCTCGGCCGGGCCCTGGGCCGCTACCGGGTCCGCGCGGTCACCGGGCGGGACGGCGACGTGCTGGTCAGCGGTCTGCCGCTGCGCCCGGCCGAGGACACCGTCGAGCGGCTGGCGACCCTGGAGCTCACCGTCTTCGCGATCTCCGTCGCCGCAGCCGGTGCTGCCGGGGCCGCCTGGGTCGGCGTCTCGCTGCGCCCGCTGCGGCGGGTGGTGGGCATGGCCGAGCGGGTCAGCGCGCTGCCGCTCGCCAGCGGCGAGGTGATGCTCGCCGAGCGCGTGCCCGACGACGACCCGCGCACCGAGGTCGGCCGGGTCGGC
>NZ_LFVW01001117.1:0-1828 GCF_001182915.1 Kitasatospora sp. MY 5-36 | reverse complement strand
ACCGGGCCCGCCGCCGCGTCCGCGCACGTCCGGGCGCTCGCCACGCTGGCGCTGGTCACCGCGATGCTCGGCCACGCCGCCGAGGCCGAGCGGCTGGCCGCCGCCGCCACGGCGCTCGCCCTGGAGTCCGGCGACCGCCGCCGGCTGGTCGACGCCAAGGTGCACCAGGGCTGGGTGAGCCTGGCCGCCGGGGACCGGGAGGGCGCCCAGCGCCGGTCCCGGGAGGCCCGCGAGCTGCTGCCGGCCACGCCCGTCACCCAGGTCCACCTCTGGTCGCTGCTGACCGAGGCGCAGGCCCTCGCGCCGACCGTCCGCGACGACGCCGCCGACCTCGCCTGGCACCGGCTGCTCGCCGCCTGCGAGGAGGCCGGCCTGCTGTACCTGCACGCGGTGGCCGAACAGTCCTACGCCGCCTACCTGTTGGCCCGGGGACGGGAACCGGAGGTGCGCGGCCGGCTGCGCACGGCGCTGGACCGCTTCCGCTCGCACGACCGGCAGGCGGGCCACTGCAGCGAGTTCACCACCAGCCTGGAGGAGTCGCTCAACCTCCGCACCGGCCGGCGGGCGACGGACGACTGAACCGGACGGTCGGCGCGAGGGGCCGCGCCCCGGTCAGCCTTCGTCCCGGTCAGCCTGAGCCGGACGGCCCCGTCAGCCGGCCGCCGAGGCCGCCCCGCGCACCGTCGGGGCGTACCCGTGCTCCGTCGCCAGCACCGGGCGCAGCGCCCGGATCGCGTAGAAGTTGCGGGACTTGACCGTCCCCGGCGGCACCCCCAGCCGGGCCGAGGCCTCCAGCACCGAGCGGTCCTTGAGGTGGAGTTCGACCAGCACCTCGCGGTGGTGCTTCTGCACCCGGCGCAGCGCCAGCGCGAGGTCCCGGGCCACCACCACCTGCTCGTACGGGTCGTCGGCGACCGGCCGGTCCTCGACCGTCTCGCCGATCACCTCCTTGGCGCGGGCGGCGGCCATCCGGTAGTGGTCGATCGCGATCCGCCGGGCGACCGTGAACAGCCAGGGCCGGGCCGCCTCCGCGCCGGCGGCCAGCGCCTCCGGGTGCTGCCAGGCGCGCAGCAGGGTCTCCTGGAGGATGTCCTCGGCCTTGCCGCGGTCCCCGCCGGTGGCCCGCAGCAGCGCGCGCAGCAGGTAGCCGCCGTGCAGCCGGTGGATCTCGGCGAGCACGTCGGGGTCGAGGGTCGGGCGGGCCGGGGCGGTGGCGCCCTCCGGCGCGGCGACCGGACCCTCGGACGGCGGGGTGACGGACGTGGGCTGGGCGACGGACGGCTTCGACACGCGCTACCTCTCAGGTCGGGCAGGGGGCGCAGCACGGGCAGGGGACGCAGCACGGGCAGGGCGTGCTGGGCACCGCCGGAGATCCCCGGCGGTGGCTGCACCAGCACACTGCCGGAGCCCGCCAAGTCCGCACCAAGGATCCGCCAACGCCCCCGCCCAGGGCACTCGGGCCGCCCCCGAGTGCCACCGTTGGCGGGCGCCGACGACTGTTGGCCGGTCGTTAGCGGCCGTGAGCTGCGGCTTCTTCCGCCACCGCCCGGTTCGGCGCCCGGCCCCCCGCCGAGCGCCGTACCGGGTCGCGGTGTCAGCCCTCGGCGAGCGCCCCGAGCAGCTCCCGCACCCCGTCCTCGCCCCGGTGCTCGATCAGCACCGCGACCCAGCCCGCCAACAGCTGCCGCTCCGCCGCCGACCACACCGGTGCCGACGGGTGCTCGTCCACCACCAGCGCCGTCGCCACGCCCAGCAGCCCCGACTCCGGCCGCGGCCGCTCCTCCGGCGCCGCACGCAGCGCCAGCCGCCGGGCGACCGCGATCACCCG
>NZ_LFVW01001115.1:0-385 GCF_001182915.1 Kitasatospora sp. MY 5-36 | reverse complement strand
GTTCCAGCGCGGCCCGGGAGCCGGCGAGCGCGCGGGCGACGGCCGGCGCCTCGGCGACGGGCCTGGCCTCGGTGAACCCGGCGATCCGTTCGGCCTGGTCGCGCAGGGCCTCGGGGGAACGGGCGGAGAGCAGCCAGGGCACCGGGGTGCCGGAGCCGGCGTCGGGTTCGCCGTCGAGTCCGGCGGGCACCGCCCGGTTCGCCGGCTCCTGGGCGGGGGCCTGCTCCAGGACGACGTGGGCGTTGGTGCCGCTGACGCCGAACGAGGAGACGGCGGCCCGGCGCGGCCGGTCGACCTCGGGCCAGGCCCGTTCCTCGGTGAGCAGGGCGACCGCGCCGGACTCCCAGTCCACCTTGGTGCTGGGCTCGTCGATGTGCAGGCTCTT
>NZ_LFVW01001114.1:0-1283 GCF_001182915.1 Kitasatospora sp. MY 5-36 | reverse complement strand
GGTCGCCCAGCGAGGTCCCCGTCCCGTGGCCCTCGACGGCGTCGACGTCCGCGGGCGTCAGCCCGGCGTTGGCGAGGGCGGCGAGGATCACCCGCTCCTGCGAGGGGCCGTTCGGGGCGGTCAGGCCGTTGGACGCGCCGTCCTGGTTGACGGCCGAACCCCGGACCACGGCCAGCACCTCGTGCCCCAGCCGCCGGGCGTCCGACAGCCGCTCCAGCAGCACCAGGCCCACGCCCTCGGCCCAGGCGGTGCCGTCGGCGCCGTCCGCGTAGGCCCGGGCCCGGCCGTCGGCGGAGAGCGCGCGCTGGCGGGAGAACTCGACGAAGGAGGTGGGCCGGGCCATGATCGCGGCGCCGCCGGCCAGGGCGAGCGTGCACTCGCCGTCGCGCAGCGCCTGCGCGGCCAGGTGCAGGGCCACCAGGGAGGAGGAGCAGGCGGTGTCCACCGTCACCGACGGGCCTTCGAGGCCGAGGGTGTAGGAGATGCGGCCGGAGGCGACCGAGCCGGCGTTGCCGGTGCCCAGGTAGCCCTCCAGGCCGTCCGGGACCTCGGCGAGGTCGGTGGCGTAGTCGTGGTACATCAGGCCCGCGTAGACTCCGACCGGCTGCCCCTTGAGCGAGGTCGGGTCGATGCCCGCGCGCTCCAGCAGTTCCCAGGAGGTCTCCAGCAGCAGCCGCTGCTGCGGGTCCGTCGCGAGCGCCTCGCGCGGGGAGATCCCGAAGAAGGCGGCGTCGAACTCGCCCGCGTCGTGCAGGAATCCGCCGTGGCGGGCGTAGGAGGTGCCGGGGACGGCCGGGTCCGGGTCGTAGAGGGCGTCGAGGTCCCAGCCGCGGTCGGCGGGGAAGGGGGTGATCGCGTCGGTGCCCTCGGCGACCAGCCGCCACAGGTCGGCCGGGGAGGCGACGCCGCCGGGCAGCCGGCAGGCGGCGCCGACGATGACGACGGGGTCCTCGGCGGGCGGCACGGTGCGCGGTACGGGCGCGGGCCGGGCGGCGGTGGCCGGACGGCCGGTCAGGGCGTTCAGCAGGAAGGCCGCGACGGCGGTCGGGTTGGGGTGGTCGAAGGCGAGGGTGGCGGGCAGCCGCAGGCCGGTGGCGGCGGTGAGGCGGCCGCGCAGTTCGACGGCGGTGGCGGAGGTGAAGCCGAGGTCCTTGAACGGGCCGTCGGGGCGGATCGGGTCGGGGCCGTCGCCGGCCAGCCCGGCGGTCTCCGCGAGGACGAGGTTGAGCAGCTCGCGCTGCCGGTCGGCGGCCGATCGGGCGGCCAGGCGGCGGCGCAGCGCG
>NZ_LFVW01001113.1:0-1838 GCF_001182915.1 Kitasatospora sp. MY 5-36 | reverse complement strand
CAGCGCGCCTACCAGCAGTCGCGGGAGGCGGAGGTGGCCCGGCGGACGGCCGAACTGGACGCCCGGGTCGAGGAGTTGCGGGGGCTGCTGGCCGCCGGGCTGGCCGCGCCGGCCTTCGGCCCGCAGGCCCTGCTGGCGCCGCGGGCGGTGCCGCCGTTCGATCCGGGGCCGCTGGGCGAGCCGGTGCCGATGCCGGACCAGTCCTCGGCCCGGTACTTCGTGCCGCCGCCGGACCCGGTGCAGGCCCGCAACCCGGGGGTGCGGCAGCAGTACGAGCAGTACCTGGCCCAGGCCCGGGCCCGGTTCGAGCAGGACTGGTACGCCGCGCAGGCCCGGGAGGTGGACCGGCAGCACCGGCTGGCCGCGTACCACCAGGAGTACCTGGCCGGGGTCGAGCAGTCCCGCCGGCAGCAGGAGGAGCTGGCCGCCCGGACCGAGGAGCTGCTGCGCCGGCTACGGGCGGGCGAGCCGGAGGCGGTGCAGGAGTACTTCACGGCCGGCCTGTACGCCTCGGCGGCCTGGCCGGAGGGCTTCCCGCACCGGCTGGCGGCGGCGTTCGACGCCGGGAGCCGGCAGCTGGTGGTGGACTGGGAGCTGCCCGGGCCGGACGTGGTGCCGGCCGCCGGCCGGGTGCGGTACGTGAAGTCGGACGACCGCGAGGCGGAGGTGGCCCGCCCGGCGACAGAGCGCAAGGCGCTGTACCGGGAGGTGCTGGCGCAGTCGGCGCTGCGGGTGGCGGTGGAGCTGTTCCGGGCGGACCGGGACGGGCTGCTGGACTCGGTGGTGCTGAACGGCTTCGTGCTCGGCATCGACCCGGCGACCGGCCGGGAGGCCGAGCGCTTCCTCTCCACGCTGACCGCCACCCGGGCGGGCTTCGCCGCGCTGGCGCTGGACCGGGTGGACCCGGTGGAGTGCTTCCAGGGCCTGGGCGGCCGGCTGTCGGCGCGCCCGGAGCGGCTGGACGAGGTGCGGCCGGACCGGCGGCCGGAGAGCGTCGGCGGGAGCCTGGCCGGGCACGGCGGCGAGGACGAGCCGGACCTGTTCGAGATGGACCCGCTGGACTTCGAGGAGCTGATCGCCGAGCTGTTCCGGCTGCGGGGCTTCCGGGTGATGACCACGGCCCGCAGCGGCGACGTCGGGGTGGACGTGGTGGCCGAGGACCTGGACCCGGTGACCGGCGGCACGATCGTGATCCAGGCGAAGCGCTACAAGAAGACCGTCCCGCCGACGGCGGTGCGCGACCTGGAGTCGACCGTCCGCCACCACGGCGCGATCAAGGGCATCCTGGTCACCACCGCGGGCTTCGGCCGCGGCTCGTACAGCTACATCGAGGGCAAGCCGCTGGCCCTGGTGAGCGGCCCGGAGCTGGTCGCCCTGCTCGCCGAGCAGGGCCTGCGCGGCCGGCTCGGCGGCGACGGCTCCTCCGCCGCCGCCGCGGCCGCCGCGAACGACCGGTCCGAGGAGGCGCGCGAGACCGCCCTCACGGTGAGCTGGCAGAGCCGGACGGCCGGCGGGGACGCGGTGGAGCTGGACGTCACCGCCTTCCTGTGCGCCGGCGGCCGGGTGCTGAGCGACGAGCACTTCGTGTTCTTCAACAGCCCGCAGGACCCGGACGGCGCCGTGCGGCTGCACCCGACCCGCTCGGTGCCGGGCGAGCCGACCCGGGCGGCCCGGCTGGCCCTGGACCTGCACCGGCTGCCGGCCGCCGTCGAGGAGGTGGTGGTCGCCGTCTCCACCGAGGAGGAGGACCACCCGGCGCTGCCGCTCGGCTACGTGCACGGGCTGGCGCTCGCCGCCGCGTACGGGCCGGGCGCCGGCGGACCGGACGCCTGGGCGGG
>NZ_LFVW01001112.1:0-1845 GCF_001182915.1 Kitasatospora sp. MY 5-36 | reverse complement strand
CGCTCGCGCGCCGCACGGGCGGCCAGGCGGTCGGCCTCCTCGCGCAGCTCGGTGGCGCGGCGCTGCGCGCGCTCCAGCTGGCGGGTCATGTCGGCGAGCTCGCGCTCGGCGGCACCGGCGATGCCGGCCGCGCTCTCGGCCTGGACCTCGGTCAGCGAACGGGCGCCGGTGATCTTGGCGACCTCGGCGTCGAAGGCGTGGTCGAGGATGTGGCGCGAGGCGTCGACGCCCGCGTCCTCCATCAGGCGGAAGACGCCGCGGCGCTGGTGCGGCAGCACCAGGGTGACGACGGCGCCGGAGCGGCCGGCGCGCGCGGTGCGGCCCGAGCGGTGCAGGTAGTCCTTGTGGTCGCCGGCCGGGTCCACGTTCAGGACCAGGTCGATGCCGTCGACGTGGATGCCGCGGGCGGCGACGTCGGTGGCGACGACGACGTTGACGTAGCCGTCCTTGAAGTCGCCGAGGACGCGGGTACGGGCGCCCTGGGTCATACCGCCGTGCAGCGCGTCGGCCTTCACGCCGGCCTCGATCAGCTGCTCGGCGACACGGTCGGCGCCCATCTGGGTGCGGACGAAGATGATCGTGCGGCCCTTGCGGGCGGCGATCGCGTTGGTGATCGGCGCCTTGTCCTTGGGCTTCACCACGAGGATGTGGTGGGTCATGGTGGTGACCGCGCCGGCCGACGGGTCGACCTCGTGGGTGACCGGGTTCTTCAGGTAGCGCTTGACCAGGGTGTCGATCTCGTTCTCCAGGGTGGCGGAGAACAGCAGGCGCTGGCCGCCGGCCGGCACCTGGTCGAGGATCTCGGTGACCTCGGGCAGGAAGCCCATGTCGGCCATCTGGTCGGCCTCGTCGAGCACGACGGTCCGGACGTCGGCGAGCTTGGCGCTGCCGCGGTTCAGCAGGTCGCGCAGACGGCCGGGGGTGGCGACGAGGATGTCGACGCCGCGCTCCAGCGCGTAGATCTGGTTCGACATCGAGGTGCCGCCGCAGACGACCTTGAGCTTGAGGCCGAGCACCGAGCCGAACGGCTCCAGGGCGTCGGCGACCTGCATGGCCAGCTCACGGGTCGGGACGAGGATCAGGCCGCGCGGGTGCTTGGGCTTGGTGCGCTCGCCGTCGGCCAGGCGGGTCAGCAGCGGCAGGCCGAAGCTGAGGGTCTTGCCGGAGCCGGTGCGGCCACGGCCCAGCACGTCCTTGCCGGCCAGGGCGTCCGGGATGGTCGCGGCCTGGATCGGGAACGGGGTGGTGACACCGCGCTTGGCGAGGGCACGCACGACGTCGTCGTGCAGGCCCAGGTCGCCGAAGGTGATGGTGGGCTCGGCGGCCGCCTCCTCGGTGGCCTCCACGGTCTCCACGGCCTCGGCGATCACCTCGTCCGCGGCGGTGTCGGTGATGTCGTTGATGTCGTTGGTGTCGGTGACATCGGCGGCGGCCTCGTTCGCGGGCATGGCGAAGCGGGCGTCGTCAACGAGAGACATGCAAAACCTTCCGGAAGTGGCACGCGCCAAAGTCCGGGGTTCTGTTTCACAACCGCCTCTATGCGGTCAGCCACGGATCGCCGGAACGCGCCAAGGGCGCCAGATGGGAATAGGGCGCCAGTCAAATGGATCAAACGAACGATCTACCACCATAGACGAACCTGGGGATCAGAGGCAAACCCCCTGCTCAATCACCTAATGCGCGACCACCCGCGGGCTCGGGGCCGAGGAACCGGAGCTGCCGGAGGACGGGTCCGGGGCCGGCGGGACGGTCGCGGCGGGCGAGCTGTGCTCGGGCGCGGGGGTGCCGGACGGGTGGCTGCTCGGGGTGGACGAGGGCGTCCAGGTCGTCGCCCAGCGTCCGCAC
>NZ_LFVW01001111.1:0-1846 GCF_001182915.1 Kitasatospora sp. MY 5-36 | reverse complement strand
CCCGGCCTGGGCGGCGCCGGCGGGCAGCAGGGCGGCGTCCTCGCGCAGGATCCGCAGCTGGAGCTCGGCGGGGGCGTCCTCGCCGGGCGGGAGCGAGGCGCGGGCGTCCTCGTACACGGCGAGCGCCTCGGCCTTGCGCCCGGCCTGGTAGAGGGCGCGCATCAGGACGGTGGTGAGCCGGGGGCGGCCGGGGTGCTCCAGGGCGAGGGCGGCGATCGCCGCGGTGAGGTCGGTGCGGTCGCCGAGGTCGGCGTCCAGCTCCAGTTCCGTCTCCTTGGCCGAGACCCGCTGTTCGGTGAGGCGGGTGCGGACGGCCTCGGCGTGCGGCCCGGGCAGTCCGGCCAGCGCCTCGCCGACCCAGAGCCGGTGGGCGCGGCGCAGCACCTCCCGCACCTCCCGCGGTGGTGCGCCCGCCTCGCGCAGCCGCTCGGCCTCGGCCAGCAGGGCCTCCCAGGCGGCGGCGTCCACCTCGCTGCCGGGCGCCCTGAACGCGTAGCCGTCGCCGACGCGCACCAGCGGCATCCGGTCCGGGTCGTCCCCGGCGTACGGCCGGAACGCGGTGCGCAGCCGGGAGACGGCGAGCTGGACGGCCTTGCGCGGGTCGGCCGGCGCGGCCCCGCCCCACACCCCCTCGACCAGTACCGGGACCGACACCGTGCGCCCGGCGGCGGCCAGCAGCACGGCGAGCACGGCCCGCTGCTGCGGCCGGCCCAACTCCAGTTCCAGCTCCCCGTACCACGCCCGCAGCGGTCCCAGCAGTCCGAACCGCAGCCCGGAACCCCCCATGTCACCCATCTACCCGTCCCCGAAAGTCGTCCTGCGCCGGGATCCCGCCAGTTCCGTCCGGACGGTGGGCCCCCATACCCCGGCGGCCTATGCTCTGTCACAGATTGTGCACCGGATCGTGCACAGGTTGTGCACCGGATCGAGGGCTTCGAGGGGTGGGCCGTGGGGCTCGTTTTCAGCCTGCTGGGGCCGCTGCGGGCCCGGCACGACGGTCGTGAGCTCGACCTCGGCCGACCGCAGCAGCGGGCCGTGCTCGCGGCCCTGCTGGTCCCGCCGGGGCAGCTGGTGTCCACGGATCGGCTGGTCGAGGACCTGTGGGGGGCGGACGAAACCCGCTGGCCGAAGGATCCGGTCGGGCAGATCGGCACCCACGTCCACCGTCTGCGGCGGGCCCTGGGCGAGCCCGGGCTGCTGGTCGGAGCGGCGGGCGGCTACCGGCTGGAGGCGCCGCGCACGGCGGTGGACCTCTTCCGTTACGAAGCCGAGGTGGCGGAGGCCGTCGCGCTGCGTCACCAGGATCCGCTGCGGGCGCGCGAGTCGCTGGCGCGGGCGCTGGGCGCCTGGGAGGGGCACCGGGCGCTGGACGGGGTGCCCGGGGCGTTCGCCGAGCGGGTCCGGGAGCGGCTGGCGGCCGGGCGGTTCGCGGCGGTGAAGACCCTGCTCGACCTGGACCTGTCGCTCGGCCGGCACGCCGAGGCGCTGGAGCCGCTGGCCGGGCTGGCCGCCTCGCACCCGCAGGACGAGGAGGTGCACCGGCTGCACCTGCTGGCGCTGCACCGCTGCGGCCGGACGGCGGAGGCGCTGGCGGGGTACGAGGCGCTGCGTGAGCGGCTGGACGGGGAGCTCGGTCTCGAACCCGCCCCGGCACTGGTCGAACTGGCCGGGCAGATCCGGCGCGGCGAGGCCCCGGTGCTGCTGCGGCGGCTGCCGAGGCCGAGCCAGCTGCCGCCGGACATTCCGGACCTGGTCGGGCGGGCGGCGCAGGTGCGGGAGGCGGAGCGGGTGCTGCGGGCGGCCGGGGCGCCGGTCCTGGGGCTGTCCGGTCCGGCGGGCTGCGGCG
>NZ_LFVW01001110.1:0-1854 GCF_001182915.1 Kitasatospora sp. MY 5-36 | reverse complement strand
CTCGCCGCGGCGGCCGCCGTGCGGGCCGGCTGGGGCGACGCGGTGGCCGTGCCCGTACGCGGCGGGTGGCTGCACCTGCCGACGCTCGGCCGGATCGCCGTACCCGACGGCGAGGCCGTGGTCACCGGGCGGGCGGGCGGCCTCGCGGTCCGGGCGTCCGACGGCACGGTGCGCACCGAACTGGACGAACCGCTGCGGAGGGTCCGGCTGGCCGGCGGCTGGACGGTCGCCCTGGAGGACGCCGACCCGCTGCGCGACTGCCACGACCACCCCGTCGCGGCCCACCTCTCCGAGAGCGAACTGCTCGACTGGACGGGCGCGTTGCGCGAAGCCTGGGAGCTGCTCGGGCGCGACCTGCCCGGGTACGCGGAAGGCATCCGGGCCGGCCTGACGACGGTCACCCCGTTGCGGCCGGGCCCGACCGGCCGGGACGTCAGCTCGGCGGCCCGGCAGGCGTACGGCGCCGTCGGCATCGCCCGGCCCGCCACCGCGCCGACCCTCGCCCTGCTGCTCGCGCACGAGTTCCAGCACGTCAAACTCGGCGCGGTGCTGGACCTGACCGACCTGTACGACCGCGCCGACCCCACCCTGTACTTCGCCCCCTGGCGGCCCGACCCCCGGCCGCTCGAAGGGCTGCTCCAGGGCACGTACGCCCACCTGGCCGTCACCGAGTACTGGGGCACCCGCACCCTCGCGTACGACGGACTGCCGGGCACGGCCGCCGACCGGGCGCGGGAGCAGTTCGCGCTCTGGCGGCGGTACACCGCCGAGGCCGTGGAGCGGCTGGCGACCTCCGGAGCCCTGACCGGGACCGGCTTGCGCTTCGCCGACGGCATGCGTGCCACCGTGGCACCCTGGCTCGACCTGTCGCTGCCCGCCGCCGCCGAGCAGGCGGCCGACCGGGTACGGCGGGAACGGGCCGGGGTCTGACCTCCCACCCGCGCCGCCCCGGGACCTCCCCCGCCCGGGGCCCTCACCCCCCGGGAGACGCCATCCTCACCGAACCCCGCGCCGGCGGCGGCGTCGCCGTCGCCTCCCCCGTCCACCCCCTCGTCCGCGACCTCGCCGACCTCGGGGTCCGTCCCGGCACGGTGCTGCACGTCCAGGCATCGCTGCGCTCCCTCGGACCGGTGCCCGGCGGGGCGGCCGGGGTGGTCGAGGCCCTGCTCGACGCCCTGGGCCCCGACGGCACCCTCGTCGCCTACACCGCCACGCCCGAGAACTCCGCCACCTCCCGCATCCACCAGTCCGCCACCGCCGGTCTCTCCCCGGCGGAGGTGGCCGACTACCAGGCGCGGATGCCCCGCTTCGACCCGGCCACCACCCCGGCCTCGCCCTCCATGGGGGCGCTGTCGGAAGCCGTCCGCTCCTGGCCGGGCGCCCTGCGCAGCCGGCACCCGCAGACCTCCTGGGCCGCCGTGGGCCGGCTCGCCCACGAGGTCACCGCCCACCACCCGCTCACCTCCCACCTCGGCCCGGAGTCGCCGCTCGGACGGCTCTACGACCTGGACGCCCGGGTGCTGATGCTCGGCGTCCCGATGGACCGCTTCACCGCCTTCCACCTCGCCGACCTGCGCATGCCCGACGTGACCGTGCGCGAGTACCGCTGCGTCGGCGTGGACGGCTGGACCACCTTCCGGGCCCCCGACCTGGACGACCTCCACTTCGGCCGCCTCGGCGCCGAGGTCCTGCGCACCGCCCGCGGCGTCACCACGGCCCGCATCGGCACCGCCGACTGCCGGCTGGTGCCGGTGCGGGAGGCCGTCGACCTGGCCGAGGCCGTCCTGCGGCGCGGGCGCCCCTGAACCCCGCTCCTTGTTCCCACCGCTGACAAGAGACCCCGCCGTTTCCCAC
>NZ_LFVW01001109.1:0-1861 GCF_001182915.1 Kitasatospora sp. MY 5-36 | reverse complement strand
CGCGCAGCCCGGCGGGCCGACGGCGCAGCCGCCCGGTCCGCTGGTCGGCCCGCCGGCCCAGGCGTCGCGCCCCGCCAAGGAGCCGAAGCAGCCGGGCCTGTGGCTGGAGGCGTTCATGGACGGCATCAAGGGGACCGGGCCGAGCCCGTCCGGTCCGGCGGGCGCCGGGCGCGCCACGGACGCCGAACAGACCGGTGCCGGACGAACGGACGCCGGGCAGACGGACGCCGGGCAGTCGGGTGCCGGACGCACCAGCGCCGCACACACCAGTGAAGAGACGGCAGGGAAAGGCGAGCAGTGATTCCGCACCGCAGCAACATGGACTGGATCCTCAACGACCTCGCGCACAGCGTCCCGTGCGTGCGCCACGTCATCGTGCTGTCCGCCGACGGCCTGCGGATCGCCCAGTACGGCACCGACCCGGACACCGCCGACCGCCTCGCCGCCGCCTGTGCCGGGCTGCAGAGCCTGGCCGGCGCGATCGGCCACGAGTTCCCGCACGGCGACGGCTCGATGCGGCTGGTGGTGATCGAGGTGGACGGCGGCTACTTCTACCTGATGGCCGCCGGTGACCGCGCCTACCTCGCGGTGCTCGCCGACGAGGGCGTGGACGCCGGGCTGGTGAGCCACCAGATGCGCGACCTGGTCGCCCGGATCGGCGAGCACCTGTCCACGCCGCCGCGCAACCCCGAGGCGGTCGCGTGAACCGCCACCCGTCCCGCCCTGCCGCGCCGAGCTCCGGCGGCGGGACGGGCACATGAACGAGCACAGTGAGGCGGTGGCATGACGGCCGCGCAGGGCGGCTGGGACGGCCCCGAGCCCGACCGGCTGTACGTCATCACCCGGGGCCGCAGCGGCCCCTCGGGGCCGGGGGTCTTCGACCTGGTCACCCTGATCGTCTCCCGCGCGGAGCCGACCCCCGCCCACCAGCCGGAGCACGCCGCGATCCTGCGGCTGTGCCGCTCCCCGCTCTCGGTCGCGGAGGTCTCCGCCTACCTGGAGCTCCCCGTCAGCGTGGTCACCGTGCTGCTGGCGGACCTGCTCGACGACGGGCTGATCGAGGCCCGCAGCGCCGCCGTGCCCGCGGCGGAACTCCCCGACCGTGCCCTGTTGGAGGCGGTGATCCATGGACTTCAGCGGCTCTGACACGGTGGTCGGGCCGGCCGGGGCGGACCTGCTGCCGGACTCCGTCACCACGGCGGTCAAGGTGGTGGTGGTCGGCGGCTTCGGCGTCGGCAAGACGACGCTGGTCAGCGCGGTCAGCGAGATCCGCCCGCTGACCACCGAGGAGACCATGACCCAGGCCGGGGTCGGGGTGGACGACCCGACCGGCGTCGAGCAGAAGACCTCCACCACCGTGGCCATGGACTTCGGCCGGATCAGCATCAGCGACCGGCTCGTGCTGTACGTCTTCGGCACCCCCGGCCAGGAGCGGTTCTGGTTCCTCTGGAACGGCCTGTTCGAGGGCGCCTTGGGCGCGGTGGTCCTGGTGGACACCCGGCGGCTGGAGGTCAGCTTCGAGGTGATCGGGCGGCTGGAGGAGCGCGGTGTGCCCTTCGTGGTGGCCGTCAACAGCTTCCCGGAGGCCCCGGCCGTTCCGCTCGACGAGCTGCGGAGCGCGCTGGACCTGCCGTCCGAGGTGCCGATCGTCAGCTGCGACGCGCGCAGCCGGGAGTCCAGCCGGGACACCCTGATGACCCTGATGCACTACCTGTACGACCTGGCCGTCCCGGCCACCGGCTGAGCCGGCGCCCGCGCCCGCTCGCCGGCCACCCACCATCCGCCCGAGCCCGTCCGCTCGTCACCGAACCCCACCCGCGACCGGAGACCCCGTGACCACCCCGATCCCCGAACCCGCCGG
>NZ_LFVW01000110.1:0-24722 GCF_001182915.1 Kitasatospora sp. MY 5-36 | reverse complement strand
TGGCGCCGACCGCGACCGCCAGCACGAGCGGGAGGAGCGCGGTCGCGCCCATCCAGCCGCGCCAGCCGATCGCGCCGCTGACCGCTCCCCCCAGGGCGGTGGCCAGGGCGAGTCCGGTGGGGACGCAGGTGCCCCACAGCGCCAGGGCCGTGGCCTGCGCCCGCCCCTCGGCCAGCCGGGTCAGCATGATCGGCCCGCCGACGAAGACCAGGAGGTAGCCGAAGCCCTGCGCGGTGCGCGCCGCCAGCAGCGGCGACCAGCTGCCCGCGAAGGCCGTCGCCGCCACGGACAGGGTGGTGAGGACGAGCCCGCCGGCCAGCGCCTTCCGGGCGTCGAGCCGGCTGATCCACCACCCGGCGGGGACGCCGAGGACGGCGCTCACCGCGGTGATGCTGGAGGTCGCCCAGGCGAACTGGCCGAGGGAGAGGTGCAGGTCCCCTCGGATCTCGGACCCGAGCGGGGAGAGCGCGCCCAGCCCGAAGGCGGCGAAGACCCCGGAGAGCCAGGTGGTCACGACGGCCGGCCACGGTGACCCGGTGCTCTCGCGGCGCGCGACACCGTTCTTGCGCATGGTTCGCTCTCCAGGGAAGTGGACGGGCTGACGGGCGGGCCGGCACCGGCCGGTCGTGTGATGAGAGGGGAGGAGGAGTCGGCACCCTCCCATCACACGACGCGTCAGTGCTGCGGGCCGTAGGCCGTCAGCAGTTCGACGTCACCGGTCACGTAGGTCGTGTCGGTGATGACGGTCTGGTCGGACGGGCCGCGGCTGCACATGCACATGTGCCGGCCGCTCGACTCCACGCGGACGGCGCGGGCCCCGCCGGAGGCCATGATCTCCTCGGCGATGTCCTTCACCAGGTGCTCCTGGATCTGGAACCGCTTGCTGAAGGCCTGGACCAGGCGCGGGAACTTGCCGAGCCCCAGGATCCGGTTCCCGGGGACGTAGGTGATGTCGACCTTGCCGTAGAAGGGCAGGAAGTGGTGGGCGCAGATCGAGTAGTAGTTGATGTCGTGCACCCGGACGACGCCCTGGTGGTCGCCCTCGACCAGGACGGTCGTCTTGAGGATCTTGGAGGTGTCGGTCTCGTAGCCGCTCAGCAGCTCCCGGTACGCGCGGACGATGCGGGGCTCGCACTCGGGTTCGGTGTACCAGTCCAGGGCCCGCTTGTCCGTGGTGACGTTGTCCCGTAGCCACTCGGCGATCGTCATGTGGTCTCCGTTCTCGGTCCGTCCGGCGGACTCCGCCGCCGGCCTCGCCGGGGCTCCGGCGAAGTCTTCTGGTGGGGTGGGAGGTTGAAGACCGTCGGCGGTGCTCAGCGCGGCGGCTCCCCGGGTGCCAGGCGCGCGTCGGCGTAGGCGTCGAGGGAGGCCGTCTCCGCGTACTCGTGGGCCCGGCGTCCCAGCGCGTGGAGTTCGGCGTGGTCGACGCCGAGGTGCCGGACGTTCTCCGGCGCCGCCCAGCCGATCCCCTCCAGCCAGTCGTCCAGGGGGCGGGCGTACCGGTCGAGTCCGGCGGTGCTCCGGCCCAGGTCGGCCAGCGAGAGTCCGGCGTCGCTCCCCCGCCGTCGCACCTCCGTCCACCAGTCCGCCCGGAACCGCCGGTGCTCGCCGGGCGTGAAGGCGCGCACGCCGCCGTCGTAGACGGCGCACTTCTCGAAGAGGCTGTCCCGGTGGCCCAGCCGGTGCAGTTCGAAGTCCGGGGTCGACCAGCGGGGGGACCGCAGGAAGTCGAAGGGCAGTTGGGGGAAGGCCTGCCCGAGCCGGGTGCGGTCGGGCAGCTCGAACAGTGCCTCCAGGGCCACGATGACGGCGCTGAACCGCTCGCCCCGGTGGGCCAGTTCGGCGAAGTAGTCCCGCAGGCGCCGCACACCCTGCCGGGATCCGACGGTCAGCACCAGGTAGCCGGCGATCTCCGCGCCGCGGCCGTGCGCCGCCTGCCGGGCGGCCCGGAGCACCTTCTCCACCGTCGCCCCGGTGCCGATGATGTCCCCGAGCACCAGCAGCTGCCGCCCGGTGAACTCCCAGCGCTCGTACGAGATGTCGAGGGGGTGGGCGGCTCCCCGGTCGGTGCCGACGAAGCTCACCGCCTCGGGGTAGCCGAAGCGGTGCGACAGCGCGCTGTCGACGCCGAAACTGAGGCCCCCGCGCAGGATGGTGACGACCGTCGTCGCCTCGGTCGCCAGGGCTCCGGCCACCGCCGGATCGGCCTCCGCCACCAGGTCGAGCGCGGTCGACACCGCGGTGCCGAGCAGCGAACGGTACCGGTGGCCCGAGACGGCCGGGTCGGTGAGGAGGGTGCGCGAGGCCGCGGTCGAGCAGACGAGGACCCTGGTCGGGGAGCCGGCGGGGTCCAGGCCGTAGCAGGCCGCGTCGTCGCTGTGCAGGAGGTACTTCACCGGATGATCCACCAACTCCACGGGTAGGGTCACGGTTTGAGCGCGGGCCGCCTCGGCGTTCGCCCGGTGCGTTCGGCCAGCACCCGCTCCACCTGGTACGAGGACTCGACGCCGTCGACCGTCTTCAGCGCGTCCGGTGCGGGTGCCGGGTTGTGCACGGAGGCGATCAGCACCGTGCCGGACAGCGGCAGCACCTCCGGCAGCTGGTGCGGCGCTTCGACGAGGACCGACTTCAGTCCGACGGCGCCGAAGAGCGCGCTCCAGTCCAGGGCCGTCCCACGACTGGGCAGCCCGCCGCCGGACTCGTACAGGTGGTTGTCGATGACGGCCAGTGTGTAGTTGCCGAGCCTCGGCAACTGGTCGCCCAGTGCGGTGAGTACGGACAGGTTCATCAGGAAACCGCCGTCGGTGTCGATGCCGACCACGGACAGCGGGGCCGCCGCCATGGCCATTCCCAGGGAGATCGCGGTGACGTCGCCCATGGTGTCGGTGAAGAGGGTGTCGGCGGGACGGAGCGCGTACATCACCTCACTCGTCCGACCGAGCGGCGCGACCGACACCGAGTCCGCGGGGAGCCTGGCGTACAGGGCTTCGAGGAATTCGGCGGTTTCTATGGCGCACCCCTCAGTTCCGCCGTCATTCCGGCGTTCGCCACGAGTGCCACGCTCCGCTGCCCGGTGTCGAGCGTGGCGTAGGCCTTGCGGAGGCTTTCCGCCAACTCCGCGCAGGAATGGACGTCCGCGGTCACCAGGGAGAGCATCGCCGTGTGCCGGTGCATCGTCTCCTCGTGCGGAATTCCCCACCAGTTCGGTTCGCCGAAGGCCCCGCGCCGGGACATCAGCAGCGCGGTGTGCAGCCGGTGGCTCATGGTCAGGCGGGCCAGGGTCTCACAGGCCCGGCGCAGCCCCGAGTTCCCCATCACGACCAGCGAACGGGCGCCGGCCAGTCGGGCGCCGGCCGCCAGGCCGACCGCCGTGGCCTCGTCGTTGACCTGTACGTACCGGATCTCACGCCGTGCCGACGCCTCCCGGCACAGCGGTGCCAGGAGCGAGTCGGGCACCGCGTAGACGATCTCCACACCCGCCTCGACGAGCGCCTCGTACGCCGCGACAGCCGACATGGGGCAGCCTCACCTGGTGGTGGCCAGCAGCTCGACGATGATGTTCGAGTAGTGGCCGTCCCCGATGTTCCGCAGCAGGTGCGGCTGTCCGGCCTCGTGGTAGACGGCGTCGCCGAGCTTGTCCTCCCCGACGTAGCCGGTGCCGTCCTTGTGCACGGTCTCCGCCCGGCCGCTCTCGGTGGCGACGTAGACGTAGTCGCAGGGTTGCTGGTGGATGATCGTCTCCTCCCCCGGGTCCAGCTCCAGGACCCACACCCTGACGCGGTCGTCGGAGTAGACGAGTTTGGTACCGACCTGCTCGATGTGCTCCTGCATGTGCGTACCCCGATCTGTCCCGTGAGCCGCCGCTGGTGGCGTGTTTCGCGTGACCGAGAATCTGCGGGTATCGAACGTCGTCAGACCACGGCCGATGCCGAGACTCTAGAGGCGCGCCCAACGGACAGCAACGGACCACCATCACCCCAACTCGTAATGAGCCAACCTGAGTTGAGCCCACCCGCGCACGGCGCGGCGCCCCGGGGGACGGATCCGCCGACCCGCCGGACCGGCGCCTGACCAGCCGTCTCCCGGCGTCCGCCGACCGGCCGGGGAAACCGGAACCCCGTCATCCGGAAGTGGCATGACATGACCGAAAGCAGCCACCGGGCTCCAGGGGGCCTTGTCCTCCCCGGCCCGGCGGGGTCTCCTGAAGCCCGTCAGAAGGTGCGCCCGCACGACTCATGAGGAGCCCTCGGTTCTATGGACGTCGAGGTCGGGGAAACGACGACGAGAACGGCGTTACCGGAAACCCGGTGGGAGACACCGGCCTACCTCTACGACCTGGCCGCCGTCAGCGACGCCCACCGCCGCCTGGTGGGCTCACTGCCCGGCCCGGCCACCCTGCTCTACTCCCTCAAGGCCAACCCGCACCCCGCCGTCCTCGGCCGGCTGGCGGCGCTCGGCTGCCACGCCGAGGTCAGCTCGCCCGGCGAACTGCGCGCCGCCCTCCAGGCCGGCTTCCCGGCCGACGAGGCGCTCTACACCGGCCCCGGCAAACGCGACGAGGACGTGGCCGGGGCCCTCGCGGCGGGCGTCCGGCAGTTCTCCGTCGACTCCCCGCACGCCCTGGACCAGCTCGACCGGCTGGGCCGCGCCGCAGGCACGCGGGTGCGCGCGCTGCTGCGGGTCAACCCGCCCGTCCCCCCGGCCGGGGCCGGTCTCGCGATGACCGGCGGCCCCTCCCAGTTCGGCGCCGACCTGGCCTGGGTGCTGGAGCGGCCCGAGCTCTTCGCGGACCGGGAGCACGCGGAACTGGCCGGCCTGCACCTCTACATGGGCAGCAACCTGACCCGGGTGGACGCGCTGCTCGCGGTGTTCCGCTACGGGCTCGACGTCGTGCGGCGGATCGAGACGGCGCTCGACCGCCGGCTCCCCGTGATCGACCTCGGCGGAGGCTTCGGCGCACCGTACGCCGTCCCCGGCGAACTGCCGCGGTTCGACGCGCTCAGGAGCCGGCTCGACGCCCTGCTCGAGGAGGGGCTCCCCGGCTGGCCGGACGGGGAGCGGCGGGTCGTCTTCGAGTCGGGCCGCTACCTGACGGCGGGCTGCGGCCGGCTGCTGACCAGGGTGCTGGACGTCAAGCGCTCGCAGGGGCGGCGCGTCGTCGTCCTGGACACCGGCGTCAACCACCTGGGCGGGATGTCGGGGCTCCGCAAGGAGGACCGGATCGAGCCGCGCTTCCAGTACGGTGACGATCCCCACGCGTCCGCCGTCCCCGACGGGACCATCGTCGCCGGCCCGCTCTGCCACCCGCTGGACGTCTGGACCAGGGACGCGCGCCTTCCGGACGTGGCCGTCGGAGACCTGCTGACGGTGCCGAACGTCGGCGCCTACGGCCTGCACGCGGGGCTGGCCCTGTTCCACTGCCACCCCATGCCGCTGGAGGTGGTGCTCGACGGGGAACGGGAGGTCGCCCGCGGCAGGTACGTCCTGGGCCGCGAGCGGAGCCCGCGGTGATCCGCGCCGTCCCCGGCCACCACCTCGTGCACCCCGACCACCACCTCGTACGCCCCGCCCCGGGCTCCGAGGTCACGACCCGCATCGAGGCCCCCGCCACGGGCGCGTTCACCATCGTCATGCGCGACGACACCTCCTACTGCGTACGGACCCTGGGCCGCGCACCGGCCGGGTGCGGCACCGTGTCGCCGGGCGGCTCGGCTCCCGCCGTCGCGGAGGCCTACCGCGCCTTCCAGCGGGACCTGAGGGACGCGCTGCGCACGGTAGTGCCACGGCCGGGCGGCCTCCGGTTCCACCTGGTCGACGCGCACCGGCTCGAACTGGCGGTCCGCCGCCGGGTCACCGGCGGGCCGCCGGTGAGCCTCGATCCGCTCCTCGACCGGGCGGTCCGGCCGCTGCGGGTGTCCCGGGGCTTCCTGCTCGGCGGCCGTCGGCAGGTCGGGCTGGTGCCGCGGCCCGGCGCCGCCCCCATCCGCGACCAGATCGCCTCGCTGCCACCGGACCCGGCCGGGCGGGGCTACACCCTCATCGAGGACGACATCGCCACCGGCGGGACCGTCGCCGCCGTCATCCGCCTGTTCCAGGACGCGGGACGGCGGGTCCGGCACGTCATCCCCGGTATCCGGCTGGGCGGTTCGGCACATTCCCCCATCCTGGGCGCCGCCGTCGACCCCGTGCTCCACTACCGGACCGCTGCCGCCGGGCCGGACGGGCCCGCCCTGGAACTGCTCGACCCGAGGAACTTCCTGCTCGGCCTCTCGGGGCTCGTCGTCCGGCTGCCGGACGGAACGTGGGGCCGCACACCGTACTGGCTCCCCTTCGTCCGGACCTCGGCCCGGCTCGGCAGCCCCGCCGGGGCCGACCGGGAGTTCGCCGTCCTCATGCTGGAGGCCAACGCGCGCTTCGTCGCCCGCGTCGACCACCTGCTGCGGCGCACCCTCCGGGTGGCCGACCTGCGACCCGACGCGCGCCGGCCGCTGTTGTCACTGGGGATGGCGGAGCCGGGCGAGCCGGTCCGGTCCGTCCTGCGCAAACTCCAGACGGGGATGGAGAGTTGGTCCGAACTGATCGCGGAGGTCGAGGAGCGGGGCACGGACGTGCCGGCCGGATCGGCCGCCCGGTGACCGGGCCCGGCCACGAGCCCTTCGCCGTGGTGCTCCTCGACGTCAACGGCACCCTGGTGCCCTCGGTCCCCAGCGGCCCTCCGGACGCCCTCGCCCTGCAGCGCTTCCGGCGACTGGTGCGGCACCTGACCTCCGCGGGCGTCGCCGTGGGCCTCTGCTCGGACTCGCCGCTCCGGCAACTGCGGGAGTTCGGCACCCGGATCGGCCTGGGCGCGGCACCCGGGTTCCCGGTGATCGCCGAGAACGGCAACGTGGTCGCGGTCGACGGGACCGTGCGCGTCACCACCCCGTTCCCGGCGCTGCGGAGCCTGCGCGCCGAGGTGGCGGAGGCGGCCGCCGCCCACGGACTGACCCGGGTCGGCGACGCGGTGGCCCCCGAGTTCGGGGGCCGGCCGCCGACCGGCCGCACCTGGGCCTTCGGGGCGAACCGCCTGGCGTCGGCCAGCGTCTTCGGGCCCCCGGACTTCATCCACGACGTACGGCACCGGCTGACCGGCTGGAGCGCCGGGAGCCGCGTCGCCGTCTCCGTCGAGCTCGGTCCGGGCGGCTCGTACGCCGGGATCCACCCCTATCCGCGCACGGAGTCCGGAAAGCGCGTGGCCCTGGCCGGACTGGCCGCGCGCGACCCGAGGAGCACCCTCCTCGTCGGGAACTCGCCCGCCGACTGGGTCCCCGGGGTGCCGGGCGTCAGGTGCGCGTTCGTGGCGGACCCCGCCGTGCCCCGGCACGTACGGGACGCGGCCTGGTACGTCTCGCCGGCGGCCGACCTGGAGGGGGTCGTCGACGTCCTGGGGCACGTGCTCCGACGACAGCCGCCGGCACCAGGACCAGCCCGTTTCTGAGGAGGCCGATATGGTACGTGTCCGTGTGGGGGTCGTGGGCTGCGGGATGATCGCGCAGCTGGTGCACCTCCCGTATCTGGCGGCGCTGCGCGACCGCTTCGACATCGTGGCGCTCTGCGACCGGTCCTACGACCTGGCCCGGTCGGTGGCCGAGCGCTTCCACGTCCCGAACGCCTACGCGGCCGTCGAGGACATGCTGGCGAAGACACCCGAACTGGACGCGGTCCTCGTCCTCACCACCGACCACCGGGAACCGGTGCTCACCGCCCTGGAGCACGGCAAGCACGTGTTCACCGAGAAGCCCCTCGGCCACACGGTCGCGGAGACCGAGGAGGTGATCGCCGCCGCCGACCGCACCGGCTCCAAGGTCATGGTGGGCTACATGAAGCGGTACGACAGCGGCGTCCGGCGGGGCCTGGAGGAGATCGCGCGGATCACCCGGCCCGTCATGGCGAGGATCCACATCGTGGTGGGCCCCGAGTACGGGAACTGGATCATCCCCGAGCTGTCCCGGATCACCCGCTCCGGCGAACCCGACGGGGCGGCGGGGCCGGACGAGCGGCGCGGCCGGGTCGCCCGGGAGTTCGGCGCCGCCTCGCCCGAAGCGCTGGAAGCGTACATGGACATGTTCGGGGTGTGGAGCCACGACGTGAACGTCTACCGGGCCGCCTTCCCCGCGCCGCCGGCCTCCATCAAGGCGCACTGCTCGCCGGACGGCACGACGCTCACCGCCTCGCTCCTGTACTCCGACGGGTTCCAGTGCGTCTTCCAGGGCTCGTCCACCTCGGTCCGCCGGTTCGAGGAGAGCCTCACCGTCTGGGGCGAGCACCGCACGGTGATGCTGGACATCTCCAACCCCTTCCTGCCCAACGCGCCGTCGACCGTACGGATCTGGCGTGACGAGGCACCGGCAGGGCCGGGCGCCGGCAGGGGGGCCGCCGTGGAGGAGACCGTCACGGGGTCCTACGAGGAGGCGTTCAAGGCCCAGCTCGCGCACTTCCACGAGTGCGTCGGCGCGCCGGGAGCACAGCCCCTCACCAACGCGCACGAGGCGCTCCTGGACACCCGGCTGATGATCGACATCGTCCGGGCAGCAACGGAACGGCCGTAGCGCCGTGAGCGGTTCCCCGCACGACCTCGACGGAGCACGGGCCGACGCCGGAGCACGGGCCGACGCCGGGACCCGGGCCGACGCCGGGGCGCGCCTCCACCGGCTGTTCGCCGAACAGGTGGCGCGCACACCGGAGGCGCCGGCCCTGCTCTGGCAGGGCCGGCGGATCTCCTACCGCCGGCTCCTCGACAGGTCCCACCAGCTCGCCCGGTTCCTGCTCGCCCGCGGGACCGGCGCGGGGGACCGCGTCGGGATCTGCGTGGAGCGGGGGCCGCACCTGATCAGCGCGCTGTTCGGCGTCCTCCGGGCCGGCGCCGCCTACGTCCCGCTCGACCCCGACTACCCCGTCGAACGGTTGCGGTACGTCCTGGAGCACAGCGGCGCCACCACCCTGCTGACGCGGAAGGGCCTCACCCCGCTCTTCGCCGACTACCGGGGCGGGATCGTCGACCTCGACGACGTCCGGACCCACCTCGACACGCTGCCCACCGAACCACCGGCCGGCTCCACTTCAGCCGACTGCGGAGCGGACCCCGCCTACGTCATCTACAGTTCCGGCTCCACCGGCAGGCCCAAAGGCGTCCTGGTCGGTCACCGCTCGCTCGCGAACCACAGCTCCGCGGTGAACCGTCACTTCCGGTTCGGGCCGGGCGACCGGGTCCTGCAGTGCCGGCCCCTCGGCTTCGACGCCGCCGCCGAGGAGATCTTCCCGCCGCTCCTGCACGGCGCCGCCCTGGTCCTCGACGGCGACCCGCTCCGGCAGACGTACCGCGCCCTCACCCGGCAGGTGATCGACACCGGGACCACCTTCCTCAGTGTCCCCACCGCCTTCTGGCACGGCTGGGTGCGCGAGGAGGACTGCCTGGTCCGGCTGGCCGAGGAGTCGTCGCTCCGTCTGCTGGTCGTGGCGGGCGAGCAGGCGTCGCGCCAGGCCCTGCTGACCTGGCGGGAACGGGTCGGCGAGCGGATCCGCTGGTGCAACGTCTACGGCCCGACCGAGGCGACCATCACCTCGACCGTCTTCGAACCGGGGGCCGACTGGAGCCCGGACCGCTTCTCCTCCGTCCCCATCGGCCACCCGGTCGCGAACGTGCGGTGCCACATCCTCGACGAGTCCCTGGCCCCCGTCCCGGCGGGCACGGTGGGCGAGCTGTACCTGGGCGGCGCGGGCCTGGCCATCGGCTACCTCGACGCGCCGGCCCTGACCGCGGAGCGCTTCGTGGCGAACCCGTTCCCCGGAGCGCCGGGAGGCCGCCTCTACCGCACCGGGGACCTGGCACGGTCGGACGCCGACGGCTGCATCGAGTTCGTCGGCCGCCGGGACCACCAGGTGAAGATCCGCGGCTACCGGGTCGAGCCGGGCGAGATCGAGGCGGTGGCCGGCGAACACCCCGCCGTCCGGGCGTGCGCCGTGGTGCTGGACGACAGCGACCCGGACAACCCGGCCCTGCGCCTTCACGCGGTCGTGAACGCTCACATGGCCCTGACGGAGCGGGAGTTGATCGGCTTCCTCCGCCGGAGACTGCCGTGGTACATGGTTCCCCCCGGCGTCCGCTTCCTCGCGGAACTGCCCCTGACACCGCACGGGAAGATCGACCGCGCCGCCCTCACCTCCCCCGCGGACACCGGCTCCGCCGACGCCGGCGCCGCGTACACCGCTCCGCGCACGCCGGTCGAGGCCGCGCTGGCGGCCATCTGGGAGGAGCTCCTCGACCGGCGCGACATCAGCGTGGACGCCGACTTCTTCCAGCTCGGCGGCCACTCCCTGCTCGCCGCCGGCCTGATCACCCGGATCCGTGCGCGGCTGAACGTCAGCCTTCCGGTCCGCGTGCTGTTCGAGTCCCCGACCATCGAGGGGCTCGCCGCGGCCGTGTCGGACGCCCTGCTCTGACCGCGCTCCGGCCGACCGTTCACACCCCACCTCCACCTCCACTTCCACTTCCACCTTCACCGACATCCGGAGCCATGGATGACCATCGACCTGTCGGATCCGCTGCTCTACCAGACCTCGGATCCGGAGCCGGTGTGGGCGCGGCTGCGCGCCGAGCAGCCGGTGTACCGGAACGAGCGGGCCAACGGCGAGTTCTTCTGGGCGGTCATGACGCACCGCCTGTGCACGGACGTGCTGACGGACCCCCGGGTGTTCAGCTCCGAGAACGGCATGCGGCTGGGCTCCGACCCGCGGGTGCTGGCCGCGGCGGCGGGCCGGATGCTCAACGTCACCGACCCTCCCCGGCACGACAGGATCCGCAAGGTCGTCAGCTCGGCGTTCACGCCCAGGACGGTCGACCGGCTCGAAGCCACCATGCGGCGGACGGCCGCGCGCGCCATCGAGGAGGCGGTGGCCGAGGGCGGCTGCGAGTTCACCCGGGTCGCACAGACGCTGCCGGTCTCGGTCATCTGCGACCTGATGGGGGTCCCGGAGGCCGACTGGGAGTTCATGGTCGACCGGACCCGCTTCGCCTGGAGCTCCACCGCGCTCGACGCGGCGGAGGAGGCCAGGAAGGTCCAGGCCCACACCGAGATCCTCTGCTACTTCCAGGAGCTGGCCGAGGAGCGGAGGAAGCAACCGCGGGACGACCTCCTGAGCGCCCTGGTGTGCGGCGAGATCGACGGGGTGCCGCTGACCGAACAGGAGGTCTTCTACAACTGCGACGCCCTGATATCCGGCGGGAACGAGACGACCCGGCACGCCACCGTGGGCGGGCTGCTGGCCCTCGCCCGCGACCCGGAGCAGTGGCGGATGCTCCGGGCGGACCCCGGCCTGATGCCCTCGGCGATCCAGGAGATCATCCGCTACACGTCCCCGGTCATGCACTCCCTCCGCACGGCCAGGGAGGACGTGGAACTCGGCGGGCGGCCCGTCCGCGCCGGCGACCACGTCGTGGCCTGGCTGCCGTCGGCCAACCGCGACGAGGAGGTCTTCGCCGACCCGGAGCGCTTCGACATCGAGCGCTCCCCCAACCGCCACCTGGGTTTCATCGTGGGCAACCACTACTGCATCGGCGCGGCGCTCGCCAGGCTCGAACTGACCGTGCTGTTCCAGGAACTCACCCGGCGGGTCCGGACGGTGGAGGTCACCGGGCCGGTCCGTCGCCTGCGCTCGAACCTCCTCTGGGGGTTCGACTCGCTCCCGGTCGCGTTCGTCCCGAGCCTCGACAACCACTAGCGGAAGCCGATCCGAGGAGGCCGGTCACCAGTGCCCCGTACCGTGCGAAGAGACGCTCTCCTCCCCGACGCCCGGCGCACGGTGGAGACGTACGAGCGGAACCACGGCACCCGCTTCACCCACCTGCTGCGGTTCGACCCCCAGGTGCTGGAGTCCCTGCACGCCCCGGGCGAACTGCCGGACAGCGTACGGGTCGCCTCCGACCAGCACCCCGGCGTGGTCGAGCGGATGGCGGTGGTGACGGCGGTCGCCAACCTTCCCGAGCAGCAGGCGGCGCACCGCCGCCGCTACCTCCGCGCCCTGCTCGACATCTACGGCATGCTGCCCGTCCGGGTGGCGGACGCCGCGTCCGTGCCGGGGGCGGTCGTCGTCGCACCGGAACGCGAGGGGCGGATCCTGGCCGAACTGCTCGGCGTGCTGCCCCGCCACCAGGGCTGGACGCCGCAGGCCAAGCGCATGCCCGCGGCCGGCGGCCTGCTCGTCGGCGTCGACCACCGGCTTCCCGCCCGGAGCGACCGGCTGGTGGTCGTCGACGGCGTCGTGGCCAGCGGAGTGACCCTCATGGCGGTGATGCACCTGACGGCCCGGCCGGGCGCCGCCGTCGACGTCTTCACCTGCCACGCGACCGCCGAGGGGGCGCTCGCGCTGGCCCGGTACGCGGAGCGGCGGGAGGTCTCGTTGACGCTCCACGTCGGCCACCTGTCGGGCGTCCTCGACGAGAGGTTCTACTCGGTGGACCCGGAGGACCGGGCGACCCTCCTCCTGGGCGACATCGGCGACACCATCAGCCCGGTCGCCCCGGGGACGTAGGGACACCGGAGCGGTACGGCGGCGGCCGGGCCGCCGCCGTACCGCTCCTCCCCGACGGGCGGTCGCGCGGCGAGCGGGGTCGATTCGTCGTGACGGGCTTTCACATCGCGGGCGGCGGACTGCCAGACTGGTGCCGGGGGCCGGTCAGGGGCGGATGGCCACGGCGGCGAGGCAGGACGCCTCGGCGTCACTGACGTGCGGGGCGTCCGGTTCGGGGCGCCAGCGGGGGGTGGAGGTGATGCCGGGGGCGAGGATGTCCCAGCCGGTGAAGAACCGGGCGAACTCGTCGGCGGCCCGGGCGCGGACCGGGTTGCCGTTGTCGCGGTAGACCTGCTCGATGCGGGCCGCGTCCTGGGGGGCGTAGTCGGGGGTGAAGTGGCTGATCACCAGGGCGGAACCGCGGGTCGGCAGCGCGTTCCCGAGCGTTTCGGCGATCTCGTGGGCGCCCTCGGGGACGAAGTGGAGCAGGGCGACGAGGCTCAGGGCGATCGGCCGGGTGAAGTCGAGGACGCCGGTCGCGCTGACCGCGTCCAGGAGGGCGTCGGGGTCCCGGACGTCGGCCTGGACGTAGGCGGTCCGCCCTTCGGGGCTGCTGCGCAGGAGCGCCTGGGCGTGGGTGAGGACGATGGGGTCGTTGTCCGCGTAGACGATCCTGGCCCGCGGTTCGATGCCCTGGGCGATCTCGTGGAGGTTGGGCGAGGTCGGGATGCCGGTGCCGATGTCGAGGAACTGGGTCACGCCGCCGCGGGCGAGCGCGCGGGTGGCGCGGTGCATGAACGTCCGGTTGGCGCGGGCCGCCGACCGGGCCTGGGGGAAGACCGCGAGGGCGTGCCCGGCGGCCTCCCGGTCGGCGGGGAAGTTGGTCGTGCCGTCGAGGAAGTAGTCGTAGATCCGCGCCGAGTGCGGGCGGTGGATGGCGAGGTTGACCTCGGCGCCCGGCGGAGTGGCGATGTCGTCGTGCTGCTCTGCTGCCATGGTGCGTTGTCCCCCTGCGTCGGCGTCATGTCGTGCCCGCAGGCCGGCGCGCCACAACCCGTGGCGCAGCGTGGCGAACCCTTGCGCGGGCCATCGTTCAGCTCAACGTGACGATATCTGATCGCATGTGACTGATCACCATCTGACAAGTCATCACATGCCAGTTCATACAAACCTTTTTGGGATCCCCTTCACATCAGGCTTTTCAGGACGATTGGATGTCCGTACGGAGGACGGCCGTTCTCCACCTGACTCCACCGTTCCCGACCCCCGGGTCGGCCGAACGTCGTCCGCACGGGCGACGAGGAGGATCATTTGACCAGCGACGACGAGTGGGCAGCCGTGCGCCCCACTCATCGGCTGTCCTACCAGGCTTTCTGCGACAGCCGCGAAGAGACCTGGCGCGGAGTCGCCTGGGCCCGGTTGCACGACCAGGAACTCGTCGACCAGGCGGTCCGCAGCACCCGCCGGGAACTGGGGCAGGACTGGCTCGGCGCGCTGAGCCAGCCCGACATCGAGGCCCACGCCTGGATGATCGCCAAGCGGTGCATCGCCGACCGGGAGATGAGCGCCGGCCAGGCCCCGCCCAGCGCGGTCGTCCCGGACTGGATCGTCGCCATCCGAGGCGCCCAAGCCCTGGCCCGCGTCAGCCTGGAGAACCTCGACAACGACTACGAGGAGCTCTACAAGGCGATCCTGCGGCTGCCGGAGCGCCAGTACGACATGATCGTGCTCCGCTACATGCTGGACATCGACTACCCGACGATCGCCACCTACCTCGGCATCACCGAGACCAACGCCCGCACCACCACCAGCCACGGCCTGGCCAAGCTCCGCCGCCTCCTCGGCACCGACACCACCATGGGGGACATGCAGTGACACGGGGACACGACCGCCGGGCAGCCACCCCCCGGAACCGGTACGACGGGAACGGCGACGGACCCGACGGACCGGTCGAGCTGCCCGACGGCGTGTCCGGTCCCGACCTGCGCCGACTCGTCCGCGCCCGCGCCCCCCTGGGCGCCGAGCACCTCCAGGCCCGCCACGAACTCGACCTCGCCGCGACCCTGATCATCGCCCAGCCCGAGGCCGCCGACTCCCTGGAGGCCCTCACCAACAACCGGCGCCGCATCCACCCCGGCGGCGCGCTCGTCCTGGCCGCACTGCTCCACCTCGCCGGACACGACGACGGCTGCCAGTTCTGGCTGCAGTTCGCCGCCGGCGGCGGCAGCACGACCGCCGCCAGCTGCCTCTCCTTCCTGCACGCCGCCCGCGGCGAGTTCCGCGACGCCGACTACTGGCGCAACCAGGCCGACCAGCTCGCCGCCGAAGCCCGTAACCCGGCCGCGCCGCCCGCGCCCTGGCCCGGCCGGCCGCTCCCCCCCGCCGTGTGGGCCGACACCCTCGCCGCCTGCCACGACGGCCTGACCCTGCGCCTGCCACCGCGCGTGGCCGCCGTCGTCCACCAGCTGCCCGTCGCCACCGACGACGAGGACCACGGCGAGATCCCCCAGCCCTCCCCCACCCTCGTGGACGACCTCGCCCACGCCTCCGCCCCCGCCGCTCGCGCCTGACCCCCGCCCCGCCGCCCCGCCCGGGCGGTCGCGCCGCGGGTGGGCGGATCCGGCCATCTAAGATGCCTGAGTCACTGGTACGGGCCCAAACCTCCGTGCCGGCGGCGCAGGCCATGTCCGAAGCGGTGACGGCGAGACGAGGGAGCACCGGTGCCCAGCCAGCGGTCCATCAACGAGGCGGAGCGGCTCGTCCAGGCGAAGCTCGGCGGCATTCCGATCCGCCGGGAGCGGATGGCCGCGGTGGCCAACATCTACCGGGCCGCCTCCGCCGTCCGGCAGCACCTGGAGAACTCCGTGCTGCGCGGCTCGGACCTGACCTGGACCGCCTTCGTGGTGCTGTGGGTGGTGTGGGTCTGGGGCGAGTCCGAGACCCGGCACGTCGCCGAGGAGGCGGGGATCTCCAAGGGGACGCTGACCGGGGTGTCCCGCACGCTGGAGTCGCGCGGGCTGCTGCGGCGCACCGACCACCCCACCGACGGACGGCTGGTGCTGCTCGCGCTCACCGAGGAGGGCGAGGAGTTCATGCGCGAGGTGTTCCCCGCGTTCAACGAGGAGGAGTCCTTCGTCACCGGCCGGCTGAGCGACGCGGAGTGCGTCGGCCTCGCCGACGGGCTGCGGCGCGTGGTGCTCCAGGTCGAGGAGTCGGGCGAGGAGCGGCGCCGCGCGCTGCTGAACGGCGAGGAGCCCGCCCCGCGCCGCAGCGGCCGGCGCGCCCGCCGGTAGGACTCAGTCGGCGGCCCGCACCAGGGCGTCGAAGAGGCGCTGCTGGGCCGGGTCCTCGTGGGCGGTGTCCTCGGGGTGCCACTGCACGGCGGCGAACCAGCCCTCGTAGTCGGGGAGTTCGACGGCCTCGACGGTCCCGTCGGCGGCCCGGGCGGTGACGGCCAGGCCCTCCCCGAGGCGGTCCACGCGCTGGTGGTGGTAGCAGGACACCCGGACCTCCCCGGCGCCGGTGATCCGGGCCAGCGCGGAGCCGGGCGCGAGCGGGACGGGGTGCCGCAGGTGGCGGTGGTCCCGTCCGGGGCCGCCCATGTCCTGGTGCAGGGTGCCGCCCAGCACCGTGTTGACCACCTGGAGTCCGCGGCAGACGGCCAGCAGCGGCAGTCCGCTCGCGAGGGCCCGCCGGGCGAGTTCCAGGTCGAACGCGTCCTGCTCCTCGTCCACGTCGTAGACGGCCTCGTGGGCGTCGGGCGCGCCGTAGCGGTGGGGTGCCAGGTCGCCGCCGCCGGGGAGCAGCAGCGCGTCGAAGCGGGAGAGCCGGGCGGCGACCTCCTCGGGGTCGGCGGCGCCGCCGGGCGCGTGCGGGTGCAGGGTGGCGGGCTCGCCGCCGGCCCGCCAGACGGCCTCGACCAGCGCGCGGGCGTTGACCTCCGCGGCGTACCGCAGCGCGGAGGTGGTGGCGGCGAAGCGGGCGGGGACCGCGATCAGCGGGCGGCGGGCCGTGGGCGGGCGACGGGTCACAACTGGATCCAGGTGGTCTTGAGTTCGGTGTACTTCTCCAGCGCGTGGGCGGACTTGTCGCGTCCGTTGCCGGACTGCTTCATGCCGCCGAAGGGCACGGTGAGGTCGCCCTCCTCGTAGCAGTTGACCCAGACCGTACCGGCCCTGAGGGCGCGGGAGACCCGGTGGGCGGTGGACAGGTCGGAGGTCCACAGGCCGGCCGCGAGGCCGTACTCGGTGGCGTTGGCGAGGGCGACGGCCTCGTCGAGGTCGTCGAAGGCGAGGACGGAGAGCACCGGGCCGAAGACCTCCTCGCGGGCCAGCCTGCTGTCGGGGGCGACCCGGTCGAAGACGGTCGGTTCGAGGTAGGAGCCGCCGGTGCCGGTCAGGGTGCGCCCGCCGCCCGCGCGCAGGCGGGCGCCGTCGTCGAGGGCGGTGCGGACGTGGCCGAGCACCCGGTCGAGGTGGTGCTCGCCGACCAGGGCGCCCATCTCGGTGGCCGGGTCGAGGGGGTCGCCCACCCGCAGGGCGCGGGCGCGCGCCACGACGGCCTCGGTGACCTGCTCGGCGACGGAGCGGTGGACCAGCAGCCGGGAGGGCGCGGTGCACATCTCGCCCTGGTTGAAGAAGATGCCCCAGGCGGCGGTGGCCGCGGCCCGCTCCAGGTCGGGGGCGTCGGGCAGGAGGATGTTGGGCGACTTGCCGCCCAGCTCCAGCCAGACCCGCTTGAGGTTGGAGTCGGCGGAGTAGCGCAGGAAGTGGCGGCCGACGGCGGTGGAGCCGGTGAAGGCGAGGACGTCCACGTCGGGGTGGAGGCCGAGGGCGCGGCCGGCCACCGGTCCGTCGCCGGCCACGACGTTGAGCACGCCCGGCGGCAGCCCGGCCGCGAGGCCGATCCGTCCGAGCAGCAGGGCGGACAGCGGGGAGTGCTCCGAGGGCTTGAGGACGACCGTGCAGCCGGCGGCCAGGGCCGGGGCGATCTTCCAGCCGGCCAGGGTGAGCGGGAAGTTCCACGGGACGACCGCGCCGACGACCCCGGCGGGCTCCCGGGTGACGAGGGCGAGGGCGTCGGGCGCGGTGTGCGGGGACTCGTCGGTGAGCTTGTCGGCGAGCCCGCCGTACCAGCGGAAGGTGGTGATGACGGCCCGCAGTTCGATGTCGTGGGCGTCGGTGACCGGTTTGCCCATCTCCAGGCTGATGGTGAGCGCCAGTTCGGTCCGCCGCTCCTCCAGGAGGTCGGCGAACCGCAGCAGGATCCGTCCGCGGTCGGCCGGGGAGAGCCGCGGCCAGGGGCCGTGGTCGAAGGCGCGGCGGGCGGCGGCGACGGCCGCGTCGACCTCGGCCGGGCCGGCGTCGGCGGCCTCGGCCAGCACCCGGCCGTCGCGGGGCGACACCACGGGGAACGCGCCGTCGCCGGGTTCGTCGGCGCCGTCGATCAGGTGCGTGACGGCCGGTTCCAGCGCCTCGGCCCGGCGCAGCCAGTCGTCGTGGGTGGCGAGGGTCATCGGGTCCTCCGGAGCACGTGGGTGCGGGGTGGGTGGCGCGCGCCCTGCCTGCGGGCGCGCGCCGGGGAAAGCGTCAGCCGGGCAAAGCGCCAGCCGGGGAGAGCATCAGCCGGGGAGAGCATCGACCGGGCAATGCGTCGACCGGGGGGCGCGTCAGCCGGTGCGTCGGCGCCGGATGCGCTGGTTGGCCACGCCGAGCGCCATGACGACCGGCACGGACAGGACGAGCCACAGCGCGGTGCCCGCCTCGCCCCCGATCAGGGTGGTGAAGTTGGCCAGGATGAGCCAGATGGCACCGGCGATGCCGAGCGCGCCCAGCACGGGGGCGATCACGGTGTTCCACAGCCTGGTGTCGACCCGTCGGCGGCGGAAGTACACCACGACGGACACCGAGGTGAGCAGGTAGAGCAGCATCATCGCCAGGACGGCGAGTCCGCTGAACCAGGAGAAGAGGGTGAGCACCGGGTCCTTGCCGGCCAGCGCGAAGGGCACGACCAGGAGGACGGCGATGGCGGTCTGCACCCGGCCCGCGACCGCCGGGGCGTGCCGCCTGTTCAGCCGGCACAGCGGTGCGGGCAGCTGCCGGTCCCGGCCGAGGCAGAACAGGTATCGGCTGGCGGAGTTGTGGAAGGTCAGGACGCCGGCGAACAGCGAGGTGGCGAGCAGGACCGGCAGGACGCCGCCGATCCAGCCGCCGAACAGGTCGGCCACGGGGGCGAAGACGAACCCGGCGGAGTCCCCGGCGGCCACCGCCTTGGCGGCCGCCGCGGGGGCCTTGGCGGCGCCGTACGCGGAGATCAGCATCCACGAGGTGAGGGCGAAGAAGACGGTGACCACGGTCACCGAGAGGTAGGTCGCCCTCGGTACGGTCTTCTTGGGCTCCTTCGCCTCCTCGCCGTAGATGGCGGTGGCCTCGAAGCCGAACATCGAGGCCAGGGCGAACATCACGGCGACGCCCGGCGCGCCCTGGAGGGCGGCCGACGGGGAGAAGCTCTCGGCCACCCCGAGCCCTTCCGGCCCGCCGCCCTTGACCAGGGTGACCACGCCGAAGACCAGCAGGATGCTGAACTCGGCGAGGACGAACGCGGCCAGCACCCGGGCGCCCATCTCGATGCCCAGGGCGCCGAGGGCCTGCACCACGGCCATGGTGACCAGGGTGTAGACCCACCACGGGAGGTGGAGCGGGGTGTGGTCGGAGACCAGCCCGCTGACGATCGAGCCGTACAGGCCGTACATCGCCGCCTGGATGACGCAGTAGGCGAACAGGGCGACGCTCGCGCTGCCCGCGCCGGCGGCCCGGCCGAGGCCGGTGCCGATGTACGTGTAGAAGGCTCCGGCGTCCACGACGTGCCGGCCCATGGCGATGAACCCGACGGAGAAGAGCAGGATCACCGCCCCGGCCACCACGTAGGCCGCGGGGGTGCCGGAGCCGTTGCCGAGGGCGACCGAGATCGGGGCGGCGCCGGCGATGCCCGTCAGCGGGGCCTGGCCGGAGAGGACGAAGAAGAGGATGCCCAGGACACCCAGGGCGTTGGGTTTGAGCGTGGCCGCGGTGGGGGCGTCCCGCTCGGTCCGTTCGGAGGACGTCGTCCGACTGTCCACACGGATCACCTGCCAGGTCGAAGTGGGGGAAGGTCCGGAGAAGGTCGTTTCAGGTCAAACGAGTTGCCTCATCGTGGGGCGGCGCCATGCGTTTGACAAGGGGTCGGGAAGCAGGAAAAAAGGGGGTGGGGCGACGCGGCGTCAGCGCCCGTCGGGCTCCTCGGCCAGCCCGGCCAGCAGGCCCCTGAGCTCCGCCAGCGCCTCCTCGGTGGCCTCCCGCTCACCGAAGACCAGCTGGTGCAGCACCAGGCCCTCCAGCGCGGCGAAGACCAGCCGGGACATGCCGCGGCTCACCGGGCCGGGCAGGATCCGGCCCAACTCGCTCCGGCTGGCCTCGAAGTACTCCTCGTAGAGGCCGCGCAGGTGCGGCAGCAGCTCCGGCCGGCGGCGGGCCTCCAGCAGCAGCTCGTACTGGAAGGCCTGCACCTCGGGACCGGACTCGACCATCTCCACGAGACCGGTGGCGAAGTCGGCCGCGGGGCCGGTGCCGACGCCGAGCGCGCTGACGCTCAGCGAGGAGCGGATGGCGTGGGTCAGCGCCTCCTCGATCAGCGCGTCCCGCGTACCGAAGTAGTGCACGACGAGCCCGTGGGTGACACCGGCCTCCTGGGCGACGGCCCGGTAGGTGAGCTTGCGCAGGCCGCCCCGGGCCACCACGCGCACGGCGGCGTCCAGCAGGGCCGTCCGTCCCGTCCCGTAGTTCGTCACGCGCTTGCGGGGGCCGCGCTCGACGGTGGTGGGCTTGACGGGATCGGTCATGTGATCGACCCTACCGGCGCGCACCGGTCAGCGCTTCGGCGGCCGGATGCCGCGGAACTCCCAGTCCCCGCCCAGGGCGGTGGACAGCACCTCCTCCGACTCGGTGGGCTGCGCCCCCACGTCGGTGCGCACCGGGGTCGGCCCGGCGACGATGCGGTTGGCGAGCCGGCCGAGGCCCTCCACCTCCACCTCGACGAGGTCCCCGGGCGCCACCGGCCGGGAGTTGGCCGGGGTGCCGGACAGCAGCACGTCGCCGGGGTACAGGGTGATGGTGCGGGCGATGTCGGCGACGAGGTAGTGCATGTCCCAGGTCATCTCGTCGGTGGAGCCGTCCTGGACGACCTCGCCGTTGACGTAGGTCCGCAGCCGCTTGCCGTGGAAGTCCCAGTCGGTGACCAGCCCGGGGCCGAGCGGGCACAGGGTGTCGGAGCCCTTGACCCGGAGCATGGAGCCGGCGTCGGTGTCCCGGAAGTCGTGCAGGCCGTAGTCGTTGGCCACCGTGTACCCGGCGATGTACTCCCCCGCCTCGGCCGGGGAGACGTTGCGCGCGGTGCGGCCGATCACGATGGCGACCTCGCCCTCGTAGTTGAGCCACTTGCAGCCCTCGGGGCGGACGACCGCGCCCCGGTGGGAGTTGAGCGCCGAGGTCGGCTTGTGGAAGTAGGTGGGGCTGTCGGGCAGGCCGATCCGGAACTCCTCCACCCGGCTGCGGTGGTTGAGGTGGACGGCGATCACCTTGGAGGGGACGACGGGCGGCAGGTGGTGGGCGTCCTCGGCCGCGACGCGCCGGCCGTCGCCGGCCACCAGGTCGTCGCCCTCGCACACGGTCTGGACGGCGGCGCCGTCGAGCAGGATGCGGCGGTACTCGGGCATGGCGGGGCCTTTCTAGCGGAGGCTGTGGGGGTTGCGCGGGCCGGCCGAGGCGGCGGACGGGCCGGTGCCAGTCCAGCCGCCCTGCGGGCGGTCGAACCAGAGGTGGGCCTGGCCGGTGCCGATCGCGTTCTCGTACTCCCCGTACTGGCGCGCCGTCGCGGTGCAGGCCCGCTCGCCGAGGGCGCCGGCCATCATCAGGTAGTGGGAGAACCCGGCCTCGGGCCGGTGGCGCCGGAACTCGTCCATGGTGTCGAGGACCCGGTCGTGGCGGCCCTCCTTGAACCAGGCGATCCGCTCCCGGTCGGCCGCCCGGGCCTCGGGGGTGAAGATGTGCGCCGGGTCGCCGGACTCGTGGTCGCGCAGCTCGCGCAGCGGCCAGAAGGTGTGGGACAGGGCCCCGGAGGCGATCAGCAGCACCCGCCGCCCCGGGGTGGCGGCGATGCCGTCGGCCAGGGCGCGGCCCAGCCGCAGGTGGTCCTCGGCGTCGCCGGTCTGGCAGACGCCGATGGTCACCCAGCGCTTGTCCGGCAGGCCCTCGCCGAGGAACTTCCACAGGTTGACGGTGGCGTAGTAGATCGGCAGGTACGCGTCGTCGACCGGGGTGATCCAGGTGCCGTGCCGGTCGGCGAACGAGGCGATGGCGTGGGCGAGTTCGGGGTCCCCGGGGAAGTCGTACGGCATCCGGCACATGCCGCGCGGCAGCTCCTCGGAGGTGAACAGCCCGGCCCGGCGCTGCTGGGCGGTGACCACGAACTCGACGGTGGTCGCCCAGTGGGAGTCCAGGACGACGACGGTGTCGTAGTCCGCGCGCTCGAAGACCTCCTCGCGCAGCTGCCGCAGGCCGGTGACGAGGGTGATCTCCCGGCCGTCGTTCAACCGGCGCCTGGTCTCCTCGGGCAGCACGATGGTGGGCACGTGGGCCAGCAGGCCGGCCCCGACGATCTCACCCATGGCTGGTCCACCCCTTCGGCGAGGTGACGGTGTTCTTGACGTCGCAGTAGAAGTCGAAGCTCCAGGTGCCGCCCTCGCGGCCGACGCCCGAGTGGCGGGAGCCGCCGAACGGGGCCTGGAGGTCCCGGACGAAGAAGCAGTTGACCCAGACGGTGCCCGCCACCAGCCGCGCGGTGACGCGGCGGGCGCGCTCCGGGTCGCCGGTGGCCACGGTGGCCGCCAGGCCGAAGCGGGTGTCGTTGGCCAGCCGGACGGCCTCCTCCTCGGTGCCGAAGGTCTGGAGGGTCAGGACGGGGCCGAAGACCTCCTCCTGGACGATCTCCGCGTCCTGGGCGACGTCGGTGAGCAGGGTCGGCGCGTAGTACCGGCCGTCCCGGGGATGACCGCCGATCACGGTGCGGGCGCCGGCCGCGACGGCCCGCCGGACGAAGCCGTCGATCTTCTCCAGCTGGCGGGGGTGGACGGTGGGGCCGATGTCGGTCGCCTCGTCCCGCGGGTCGCCCTGCACGAGGCGTGCGGCCCGCTCGACGAAGCGCCGGGTGAACTCCTCGGCGACCGTCTCCTCGACGAGGAGGCGGGTGGCGGCCAGGCAGACCTGGCCGGCGTTGTCGTACTGCTCCACCGCGAGGTCGACGGCGAGGTCCAGGTCGGCGTCGGCGAAGACCAGCAGCGGGGACTTGCCGCCCAGTTCGAGGCTGAGCGGGGTGAGGTTGGCGGCGGCCGACGCGGCGATCCGCCGGGCGGTCGGCACGGACCCGGTGAAGCTGATCCGGCGCACGTCCGGGTGCGAGGTGAGGGCGTCGCCGATCTCGGAGCCGTACCCCTGCACCACGTTGAGCACGCCGGCCGGCAGCCCCGCCTCGGCGGTGATCGCGGCGAGCAGCGAGGCCGTCAGCGGCGACCACTCGGCGGGCTTGAGGACGACCGTGTTCCCGGCCGCCAGGGCCGGGGCGACCTTCCAGGTGGCCAGCATCAGCGGGGCGTTCCACGGGGTGATCAGCACGCAGGGGCCGGCCGGGTCCCAGCTGACGTGGTTGGTGTGGCCGCGGGTGTCGAAGTCCTCGTGGCCGAGCCGCAGCAGCCAGTCGGCGAAGAAGCGGAAGTTGTGCGCGACCCGGGGCATGACGCCGCGGCGGTGCGAGCGCAGCAGGGCGCCGTTGTCGGCCGTCTCCACGACGGCCAGCTCCTCCAGCCGGCGCTCCACGCCGTCGGCGACGGCGTGCAGGAGGCGGGCCCGCTCCTCGCGCGGGGTGGCCGCCCAGGCGGGGAAGGCGGCCTTGGCGGCGGCGACCGCGGCGGCGGCCTCCGTCGCGGTGCCCCGGGCGATCTCGCCGAGGACGGCGCCGTCGACGGGCGAGACGTCGGTGAAGGTGCCGGCGGAGGCGACGCGTTCGCCGCCGATCCAGTGCCGGGTGTCGACGGCGACCCCGGCGACGGTGGTGGTGTGTTCGCTCATGTCCTGCGCTTCCTCGTGTCTCCGGGATCCTCGTGGGCGGTGCGGCGGCGGGGTCACTCGGCACCGGAGGTGCCGGACTCCAGCAGCCGGCCGCCGTCCCACACCACGCCGACCTGCCGGTAGTAGGCGGCGATCGGCTCGCGGACCTCCAGCCGGGCCAGTTCCTCGGTGGGCGCCTCGAACAGCTCCAGTTCGGCGTCGCCCACCCAGGGCTGTCCGGCCTCGAAGGAGGCGGCACCGGACTCGACCAGCTCGTCCAGGGCGAGGCCCTTGCCCTTCTCGATGGAGGGCAGCCAGCGGTGGTGGAGCATCGGGTGGCCGTTGACGAAGCCGTTGCTCTCCGACGGCTCGCGCAGCGTGACGACGGCCTGGGCCAGGCGCCGGTCCGCGGCGGCGAGGGTCGCGCCGAACCGGGCGCCGGCCTCGATCCGCGGGGCGGGCCCGTACGGGTGCGGCCGGGTCTGGTGGATGGAGCCGAGCTTCTTCGGGTAGCCCTGGTGCAGCCCCCGGGCGATCGCGAAGTCCTTGTCGACCCAGATGTGCGCGCAGCGGCTGTACGTCCGGCCCCGGTACGCGCAGCGGACGACGGCGAACGCCTCCTTGTACTGGGCGCGCACCGGGTCGAGCAGCTCCCGTCCGGAGTCGGAGCAGGACTGCCAGTCGGCCCAGATCAGCGCGACGGCGCCCGGGTCCTCGTCGGCGAGTTCCAGCGGCTCGGGCAGCAGTTCGCGCACCCGGGCCGGGTCGGTGCGGTACTCGACGGTGAGCAGGTCGCCGGAGTAGCGCCACGGCGGCGGGGGGATCAGCGACGAGTCGCCGGTCGCCGTCTTGGGGTGGAAGTATCCACGGACACTGGCCACTTGGGGTTCCTTACGCGGTGGGAGCGGGGTGGGGGAGGGCGGGCTGCTCTACAGCTGGCTGCGCTACGGCCGGCTGCTCGACGGCCGGCTGCCGCAGCAGCTCGGCGCGGTAGCGGGCGGCGGCGGCCGCGGCGCCCCGCCCGCCGAGGGCGACGACGCC
>NZ_LFVW01001108.1:0-1868 GCF_001182915.1 Kitasatospora sp. MY 5-36 | reverse complement strand
CGAACGGCGCGGCCGCGCCCTCGCCCGGCGCGCAGCCCTCGGTGGCGGACCGGACGGCGGCCAGCAGCGCCCGGGTGCGGACCACCCGGGCGAGGTCGGCGAAGGCCTCGTCCGCCCAGATCGGCCCGGTCCGGCGGTAGCGGGCGGGCACCTCGTCGCCGTCCGCGTACCAGCCGAGGCCGAAGCCGTCCGCGTTGACCGTGCCGTACTGCTGGACCCGGGGCGCCCAGGACTGCCGGTACAGCCCGTACGGCGGGTGCACCAGCAGCTCCCGGGGTGCCACCGGCTCGCCCAGGTAGGCGATGTGACGGCACATCAGTGCGCCTCCAGGTCGCGGGCGGTGCGGAACCCGGCGAAGATCTGCCGCCGGACCGGGTAGTCCCAGTTGCGGAAGGTGCCCCGGCAGGCGACCGGCGCCACCGCGAAGCAGCCGCCGCGCAGCACCTTGTGCTCGGGGCCGAAGAACACCTCCGAGTACTCCCGGTACGGCCAGGCCCGGAAGCCCGGGTAGGGGCGGAAGTCGCTGGCCGTCCACTCCCACACGTCGCCGATCAACTGGCCCACCCCGTACGGGGACCGGCCCTTCGGGTAGCTGCCCGCCCCGGCCGGGCGCAGGTGGCGCTGGCCGAGGTTGGCGTGCTCGGGGCCGGGCGGGCCGTCGCCCCAGGGGTAGCGGCGGGAGCGGCCGGTGGCCGGGTCGTGCCGGGCCGCCTTCTCCCACTCGGCCTCGGTCGGCAGCCGCCGGCCGGCCCACCGGGCGTACGCGTCCGCCTCGTACCAACTGACGTGCAGGACGGGCTCGTCCGGCTCGACCGGCGCCACCGTGCCGAAGCGCCGGCGGAGCCACTGGCCGTCCTGGTGGCGCCAGAACAGCGGGGCGGTCAGGTCGGCGCGGCGGCGGTGCTCCCAGCCCTCCGGCGTCCACCAGCGCGGGTCGTCGTAGCCGCCGTCCGCGATGAACCGCTGGTAGGCGGCGTTGGTGACCGGGGTGGTGTCCAGCAGGAAGGCCGGCAGGTCGACGGTGTGCGCCGGGCGCTCGTTGTCCAGCGCCCACGGCTCGGTGTCCGTCCCCATGGTGAACGGGCCCGCGGGGATCAGGACTTCGGCGGGCAGGGTGGCCGCGTCGGTGGGCGCGGGCGGTGGCGGTGGGGCGGCCAGGGCCGGCTCGCCCTGGCGGAGCTGGTGGGTGATCAGCATCGTCTCGTCGTGCTGCTGCTCGTGCTGGGCGATCATCCCGAACGCGAACCCGGCGTCCAGCAGCGGCGCGCCCTCCAGCGGGCTCGCCGCCAGCAGGTCCAGCACCCGGCCGCGCACCTCGTGGGCGTAGGCGCGGGCCTCGGCGGGCGGCAGCAGCGGCAGGCTGGGGCGCTCGGCGCGGGGGTGCTGGAAGGCGTCGTAGAGCGGATCGATCTCGGGGTGCATCGGGTCGCGGCCGCCGACGTTGCGCAGCAGCCAGAGCTCCTCCTGGTTGCCGATGTGCGCGAGGTCCCAGACCAGCGGGGACATCAGCGGGGAGTGCTGGGCGGTGAGGTCGCCGTCCCCGACGCAGTCGGTCAGTGCGGCGGTGCGGGCGCGGGCGGCCAGCAGTTCGGTGGCGATGCTCTCGCGCAGCGCCTCGGTGCCGGTGGCGGCGGCGTCAGGGGTGGCGGTGGCGGCGGTCGGGCCGGTGCTGCGGTCCGGGCCGGCCGCCTCGGTGCCCCCGTGGGGTCGGACGTCGGTCATGGTGCGGCCTCCTCCGGGGGAGCGGGTCGGGTGCCGGAGCGCAGGGCGTCCAGCTGGTCGTCGGCCGGGCAGCGGCCGCGCGCGGGGTAGCGCTCGGCGAACTCGGCGACGACGGTGCGCAGTTGACCGGCGCCGGGTAGGCGGCC
>NZ_LFVW01001107.1:0-1881 GCF_001182915.1 Kitasatospora sp. MY 5-36 | reverse complement strand
GGCGGGCGCCTCACCGCAGCGGCTCGGCGAGGCGCTCGCCCGCGCCGTGCACGCCGGGCTGTCGGGTTCTGGTCAGCTCCCGGCTGGTGGGCGGCTCTCGGGTACCGGGCGGCACGTGGAACGGGGGCGGACGTGACGCAACTCAAGGCCTCCGTACGGGACTCCGCGCAGGACGCCAAGCAGGGCGGCCAGGCCCGGCGCAAGACCCGGGCCCCGAAGGCCCGCACCCCCGAGCCGAAGGAGATCGTCTCCGGCGCCGGCCAACCGCTCGACCCGGGCGTGCGCCGGGAGTTGGAGGCGCGGCTCGGCCACGACCTCAGCCGGGTCCGGGTGCACACCGACCGGGACTCCGCCGCGCTGACGGAGCTGATCGGCGCGGACGCCGTCGCGGTCGGCCCGGACCTCTTCTTCGGCGAGGGCAAGTACCGGCCGGCCGCCGAGGACGGCCGCCGGCTGCTCACCCACGAGCTGCTGCACACCATCCAGGCCCCGAACCCGCTCGGCGCGCTGCGGGCCGGCCGCGACCTGGGCGCGGTGAGCCTGCCGCAGGACGCCGTCGAACGCGAGGCGGAGCAGGGCGCGATCGGGGACCGGCCGACGACGGCGACGCCCAGCGCCACACCGGGCTGGCTCCGCTACGCGACCGTCGACGCCGACCGCTTCCGCACCGAACGGCTCGACCCGGCCACCCTGGTCGACCGTCTGGCGTCCGGCATCCTGCGCTCGCTGCGCGGCGACCCGACCGACTCCTCCGGCCGGGTCCGCCTCCAACTCGCCAGATTCGCGCCCGAGTTGCAATCCTCTGTCCTGGACCGGCTGGCGGTCCTGCTGCCCTCCTCCGACTACACCCGGGTGCTGGAACTGGTCGAGGCCGCCGAGCACCGCCCGGCCGACGTGGACGCCGCCCAGACCCCCGAGCCGGTGACCGATGCTACCGACCGGACCACCGACGACCACGACCGGACCGACCGGGAGGACCGCGAGGAGCGGGACCGGCAACAACAACTCGACGACGAGGCGCGGCAGTCGGACGACCCGAAGGCTCGCCGCAAGCACCGGAAGCACCGCAAGGGCCAGGGCGACCAGGAAGGCAAGGACGACAAGGACGGCGGCGAGGAACGCCCGGAGCAGCAGGACGGACAGCAGGCACCACCCGCGGAGGGCGAGGCCGCTCAGACCGAACCGGCCGCACAGCCCGCCGCGCAGCCGGAGGCCGGTCAGGCCCAACTCCCCACGGAGGCGCAGCCGTCGGCTGTCGAGGAGGCGCCCGCGGCAGACCCGGAACAGGCGCCCGTACCGGCCGAGGAGGGCGCCGCCCAGCCGGTCGCCGCCACCGTACCCGGCTCGCCCGAGGCCGAGCAGCAGGGCGTCGGCACCCGGCCCTCGGCCGGCACGAAGCCGCAGGAGCCCGCCGCCGGGCTTCTGCCGCAGACCGCGCCGGTCAAGCCCGAGCGCCTGGACGCGATCGCGCGGGCCGAGGACAGCCCGCTGGCCCGGCACGGGCTGCTGGAGGGCGACCAACGGCAGGGCGAAGCCCCGGACGAGGAACGGCCGTTGGGCATGGAGCCCGGCGCCGACTCCGAGGTCCACGACGCGCCCGCCGCGGGCGAGGAGCGGCAGTCGTCGGCCGTCCTCGGGCCCGAGCTCAAGCCCGGGGACTTCCTGCCCGCCGCCGACCTCGACGTGTCGGCCGTCCCGACGGCCGATCAGCTCACCCTGTCGGCGGACGGCACGCCCCCCGCGCAGGCCGAGGCGCCCGCGTTCCCCGAGCCGCCCGCGACCAAGGCCGAGCAGGTGCAGGCCGAGCGGGACAGCCGGCCGGAGGACGACGCGGAGGCGGCCCCGGCTCCGCCCGAGCAGGCGGAGCCCGGGGCGGCACCG
>NZ_LFVW01001106.1:0-1884 GCF_001182915.1 Kitasatospora sp. MY 5-36 | reverse complement strand
CCGGGGCGGCCGCGCAGTGGCGCCGGAGCTCGGGCACGGGCACCGCGGCGGCGCTGACCGGCCTGTACGTGGCGGCCTTCGGCGGCTCGCACCCGCTGGCGAAGAAGATCGGCGCCTGGCCGTCCGTGTTCGCGGTGACCGGCGTGGTCGCGGCGGCCTCCACGGCCGCGACGGCGCTCTCCGCCCGCAAGCTCTAGCCGGCCCTCACCGGACCGCGCGCTCCGCACCGAACCGGGCCTCGAAGGCGGCCCGGTTCGCCGAGACCGGCGCGCGGTCCCAGACCGCGAACACCACCCGGTCGAAGGCCGCCCCGTACCGGGCCAGCGCCCCCTCGAAGGCCTCGGCGACCTGCGCCGGGTCGTTGCCGAACACCCCGCAGCCCCAGGCGCCGAGCACCAGCGTGCGCAGCTCGTGCCGGGCGGCCGCGGCGAGCACCCGCACGGCCCGCTCGGCGAGCACGCCGCGGACGTCCGTACCAGGTGAACGCCGTTCCAGCTGACCGGCGTTGGGCGCGGGCGAGGTCAGGAAGGAGACCGGGTACGGCCGCGCCAGCAGCTCGCCGCGCCCGTCCCGGATCACCGGCACCGCCGGCGAGACGATCACCCGGTGGCTGTACCGGAGGTCGGTGGAGGCCCGGTGCGCCTCGTAGTAGTCCGGCGCCTCCAGCAGGCAGCTGTACAGCAGCGCGCTGCGGCACAGGTCCTCCTCCTGGGCGCGGGCGCCGCGCAGGTAGCCGCCGCCGGGGTTGCGCGCGGAGGCGAAGTTCAGCACCCCGACCGGCCCCGCCCCGGCGTCGACCAGCCGGCGGGCGGCCTGGACGCTCCCCTCGGCCGTGACCTCGATCCGCCCGGCCGCCGGCCCCGGCCCGCGGCCGCCCTCCGCCAGCAGCGCGTCCAGCCGCTCCGGCGCGTACGACACCGTGCCGGCCTTCGCCGCCGCCAACTCCTCCCCCACCCGCACGAGTTCGCCCCCGGCCGTCCGGTAGCTCCCGCGCTCGGCGATCTCCTCGTTCACCCGTGCCACGTCGTGCAGTCTGCTGCTCATGGCCGCGACGCTACGGGACTACCGCGCCCGTGCGCCACAGGTTATTCTCACTTCCAGAACAACACCCCGGGGGGATGGCGGGGTGTCCGCGTGGGGGAAACGCGAAGGGCCCGCTCCAGGGGAGGAGCGGGCCCTTCGTGCGTTTCACGCGGTCGGCCTGGCCGTGTGGTCGGCCCGGCCGCACGTTCAGCCCGGCCGGCGGTCGGTCACCGCCGGTGCGGCGTCAGTTCTTCCAGCGCGGCTTGCGGTCGTCGCCGCCACCGAAGCCACCCGAACGGCCACCGCGGTCATCGCGGTCACGACCGCCACCGAAGCCGCCCGAACGGCCACCGCGGTCATCGCGGTCACGGCCACCGCCGAAGCCACCCGAACGGCCGCCGCGGTCGTCGCGGTCACGGTTGAAGCCACCGCGCTCGCGGTCGCCGCCACCGAAGCCACCCGAACGGCCACCACGGTCGTCACGGTCACGACCGCCACCGAAGCCGCCACGGTCACGGTTGAAGCCACCGCGGTCGGACTGCGGACGGCCACCGGAGCGGTGGTCGTCGCGGCGCGAGAACGGACGGCTGCTGCCGCCGCGCTCGTCACGGTCCCGGCCGAAGGACGGACGGTCGCCGAAGGAGCGGGCCGGACGGTCGCCGCCGCCGAAGCCACCCGAACGGCCGCCGCGGTCGTCACGGTCACGGCCGTAGGCCGGACGCTCGCCGCGCGCCTCGCGGTACGACGGGGCACGGTCCTCGGCCTGCGCCGCGGCGGGGGCCTCGGCGGCCGGAGCGGCCTCGGCCGACTCACCGGACTCGGCCTCGGCGGCCGGCTCCTCGTCCTCGATGCCCAGCTCGG
>NZ_LFVW01001105.1:0-1885 GCF_001182915.1 Kitasatospora sp. MY 5-36 | reverse complement strand
CGCCGCCGGGCCCGTCCCGCTGCCGCCCGCCGCCCCGTCGTCGCCGGTGCGCGAGCTGCGACGGGCGCGGCGCAGGGTGGGCCGTACGCTGGCCGCCGTGGTGCTCGTCCCGCTGGGGACGGCCGTACTGCTGACCGTGGCGCTGCGAGTATGGACGCTCTACGTGGTCAGCCTGTCGGTGCTGGACCCGGAGGTCTACGCCGCCCTCCAGATGGGGCAGGACCAGGCCTCCGTCGAGCGTCTGCTGCCGGGCCACCGGCTGCCGTACCGCCCGCCGAGCGGGCCGGCGACGCCCGCGCCGCCGACGGGGGAAGGGGTCTCGTGCGCGTACTACGCCATCACCGCCCAGCTGTTCGTGGACCGGGCCGGCGATGCCTACCGGCTCTGCTTCCAGGACTCCCGGCTGGTCTCGCGGGACGTGCTCGTCTCCTGAAGCCCTGGCTTCCGGCCTTCCACCTCCCGCGCTCCCGCCGCAACTCCCTTTCCCCACCACCTCCGTACCGAGCGACCGACAGGAGCCGCCGATGACCACCGCACCGATCCGGGTGCTGCTCGCCGACGACGAGCCCATGATCCGCGCGGGACTGCGCGCGGTGCTCGCCACCGACCCGGGCATCGAGATCGTCGCCGAGGCCGGGGACGGCCGGGAGGCCGTCGAACTGGTCCGGCGCCACCGGCCGGACGTCGCCGTACTGGACATCCGGATGCCCGGGACGGACGGCATCACGGCCGCCGCCGAGATCCGCCGGAACAGCCTGGCCACCGGAGTACTCATGCTGACCACCTTCGGTGAGGACGACTACATCCTGCGCGCGCTCAGCGGCGGCGCGAACGGCTTCCTGATCAAGTCCGGCGAGCCCGAGGAACTGCTCGCCGGGGTGCACGCGGTGGCCGGAGGGGCGGCCTACCTGTCACCCAAGGTGGCCGCCCGGGTGGTCGCCCACCTGGCCGCCACCGGGGCCGGCGGCCCCGCCGACCGGCGTGCCGGCGCCCGGGAGCAGGTGGCCGCCCTGACCACCCGGGAACGGGACGTGCTGACGCTGATCGCCGCCGGGCTGTCCAACGGTCAGATCGCCCGTCGGCTGGGGGTGGTGGAAGGCACCGTGAAGGCCCATGTGAGCTCCATCCTGGCCCGGTTGGGCGTGGCCAACCGGGCGGCCGCCGCCGTCCTCGCGCACGAGGCCGGACTGACCCTCGGCGCGACCTGCGCGGGCGGTCCACGGGACTGAGGCCGCCGCGCCCGGGGCGGTGCCGGAGTCGGAGCCGGAACCCGCGCCTGAGCTGGAGCCCGAGCCCGAGCCCGGGGCCGACGGTATCGGCGGTACCGACAGCAGCCGCCCGAGGACCGGCACCCCGGCCAGGGCCGTCACGGCAGTCGTGGCCGCCGGCCGCAGGGCGAGGACCGCCGCCGCCGTGACCGTGCCGCCGAGCGCGGCACCGGCGATCACGTCGTGCGGGTAGTGCACCCCGGCCGCCACCCGCAGCGCTGCCGTGGCGCCGCCGACGGGTATGACCAGCACAGCGCAGCGCGGGCGCAGCAGCACCAGCCCCGTGTCCAGCGCGACCGCCAGGGTGGCGTGGTTGCTGGGGAAGGACCAGTCGCCCGGCGGCGGACACGCGGCGACCGCCGTGCCTGGCAGCCCGGTGAGCGCCCGGCAGGGCCGCTCCTCGTCGAGGACCACCTTCAGCACCTCGCTCGCCCCGTAGGCCAGCACCGTGCCCAGCCCGACCAGCGCCACCCCCGCGACCACCCCGGCGGCCCGCCGGGCCCGGGCCGTCCACCAGCAGAACGCCAGCAGGAGACCCAGCACCAGCAGCCCGACCTCGGTGGCCGGCTCCAGCAGCGAGGCCACCGCGTGCGGGGCCTCGCCGACGGCCTCCGCCA
>NZ_LFVW01001104.1:0-1886 GCF_001182915.1 Kitasatospora sp. MY 5-36 | reverse complement strand
CGCCGGCTGCGCAGGTAGCCGTCGCCGCGCAGGGTCTCGTACGCGGTGGCGACGGTGGTGCGGCTCATCGCCAGTGCGGTGGCCAGCTCGCGTTCGGCGGGCAGCCGGGCGCCGACCGGCAGCCGGCCCTCGGTGACCAGCAGCCGGATCTGTCCGGCCAGGGTGCGGTAGGCGGGGCGGCGGGCGGCGGCCGGCTCGGGGAGCCGGGCGGTGGTGAGCAGCCGCGCGAGTGCGGGCGGGGTGACGGTGGTGTGCCAGTCGACCATGGCTGAAAAGTCCACTTGCTCGGGATTGGCCCTGGAGCGGGCAGCTTTGGACTGGCCATCATGGCAGGGCGGCCATGCCGGCCGCCACCACCGGGCGCCCCGGGGGTGCAGCACCACCGCAGGAGCAGGCCTTGGCCACCACGACCACACCAGGATCAGCCACCCCCACCAGACCCGGACCGGCCGCCGGGCGGACGCTCGCCGTCCGGGTGTTCGGCGACACCCACGCCCTCGGCCGCCGGATACCGCAGCTGTTCGTCGGCCTCGCCCTGTACGGCGTGAGCATGGCGCTGATGCTCCGCGCCGGCCTCGGCCTCGACCCCTGGGACGTCCTGCACCAGGGCCTGCAGCGCACCATCGGCCTCTCGGTCGGCACCTGGGTGACGATCTGCGGTGCCCTCGTCCTGCTGCTGTGGATCCCGCTGCGCCAGCGCCCGGGCCTGGGCACCGTCGCCAACGTGCTGGTGATCGGCGCGGCCATGGACCTCACCCTGCGGGTCGTCGACGGCCCCGGCGCCCTGCCCGCCAGGATCGCGCTGACGGCCGCGGCGATCGCCCTCAACGGGCTGGCCAGCGGCCTCTACATCGGCGCCCGGCTCGGCCCCGGCCCGCGCGACGGCCTGATGACCGGCCTGCACCGGCGCACCGGCCGCTCGCTGCGGCTGATCCGCACCGGCATCGAGGTGACGGTCCTCACCGCCGGGCTGCTGCTCGGCGGCACCGCCGGGGCCGGCACCGTCGCGTACGCGCTGGCCATCGGCCCGCTGGTGCAGCTCCTGCTGCCCTGGTGCACCGTCCCGGTGCCCGCCGAGGACGCCCGGAAGGGATGAACTTCCGGGCACGGAGTTGCCGCGCGCCGTTGTCGCTCGTCGCGCGCCGGGGGCGGAACCTCGTAAGGTCGTCTCCGTGTTGGACGAGATGCGGATACGGGATCTTGGGGTCATCGACGACGCGGTGGTCGAACTCGCCCCCGGCTTCACCGCCGTGACCGGTGAGACCGGCGCCGGGAAGACCATGGTCGTGACCAGCCTTGGCCTGCTGCTGGGGGGACGCGCCGACCCGGGCCTGGTGCGCAACGGCACCGGACGCGCCGTCGTGGAGGGCCGCCTGGAGCTGCCCCCCGGCTCCCCGGCGGCGGTCCGCGCGCTCGAGGCCGGGGCCGAACTGGACGACGGCGCGCTGCTGATCAGCCGGACCGTCTCCGCCGAGGGCCGCTCCCGGGCGCACGTCGGCGGCCGGTCCGTCCCGGTCGGGCTGCTCGCCGAACTCGGCGAGGACCTGATCGCCGTGCACGGCCAGACCGACCAGCAGCGCCTGCTGCGCCCGGCCCGCCAGCGCGGCGCGCTGGACCGGTACGCGGGCGCCTCGGTGGCCGGGCCGCTGGCCCGCTACCGGGAGACCTACCGCGTCCTGCGGGAGGTCTCCGCGACCCTGGAGGAGCTGACCACCCGGGCCCGCGAGCGCGCCCAGGAGGCCGACCTGCTGCGCTTCGGCCTGGACGAGATCGCCGCCGCCGAGCCGGTGGCCGGCGAGGACGCCGAGCTGGCCGCCGAGGCCGAGCGGCTCGGCCACGCCGACGCGCTGTCCTCCGCCGCGACCCTCGCCCACGCGGCGCTGGCC
>NZ_LFVW01001103.1:0-1887 GCF_001182915.1 Kitasatospora sp. MY 5-36 | reverse complement strand
CCGCCGAGCGGACCGCCGCCCGGCCCGGCGGCGACGGTGCCGCCGCCGTTCGGGCCCGGGGCGCCGCCGCCGTAGCCGGGGTGGCCGGAATGACCGGGGTGACCGAGCTGGCCGCCGTAGCCCGGGTGGCCGGAATGGCCGGGGTGGGCGGGATGTCCCGGGTGGCTGGAATGGCCCGGGTGCTCGCCGCCGTAGGTCTGGCCGGGACTGACGGGTCCTCGACTGACGGGTTGTCCGCCGAAGGACTGTCCGCCGAAGGCCGGCTGGCCCCCGTAGGCGGGCTGTCCTCCGTAGGATGCCGCCGCGCCGTGGTCCGCCGTGGCCGGCGCCGCGCCGGGGCCGATGCCGGTGCCCGCCCCGGGGGAGGGCACCGCGGAGTACGAGGAGTGCGAGGCGGCGCCCGGGGTGCCGGAGGTGCGGGTGGTGGCGATCGCGGCGGTGCCAGTGCTTCTCGCGGACCGACCCGAGCTGCCGGCCGCCGCCTGGCCGCTGTCAGGACCCGCGTCGCTCCTGCTCACCCTGCTCAAGGCGCTCAAGCCCCCTCGGTGGTGTGGTGTGGGTGGTGCGGCACTGCTGGCCAAGATCGAAATCTATCGGGTGGACCATTGCCGTTGTGACAAGTTCACCATCCGACGCTATGTCGACATGGCAATTTGGCGTGATGCATTCGATCACGAAGCGTGGCACCCGTCGACCTTTCTGGGAAGAGGGCCGGGGCAACGGTGGCTGGTTGTCGCGGGACGGTTCCTGGGGCGTCCGGCTCCGGTGCGCCCGGCCGGCTGGTCTGGGCTGCGGATTTGCCCAAGCGGGAGGGATCGGCGCGAAATTGACCGAAAATCGGCGGTGCACGAGGGGGCGCACGGGGAGAAGTCGTGCGCCTCCCAGGCTTCATCCGGCCAAGCCTGGGACGGCGGAACCGGGAACCGGAGCACCGGGTTACGGTCCTGCCGTGAACACCAACAGCCGGCTCGAACGGGCCAACGACAACGCCGCCGCCTTCTGGCTCGCCCAAGCCCGCGTCCACGGCTGGCAGTCCCGCACCCGCCCGGGGCTGACCGCGGTCCGGTGCGCCCGGACCCCGGACGACGCGCACCGCATCGTGGTGACCCGCCCCTACGACGAACTGGCCGCCGTGGAGCAGGAGTTGGCGGAGCTGATGGCCGATTGGTCGACCATACGCTGCACCGTGGAGGACCCGTACGACGGGCTCGACCTCACCGGCCTCGGCGCCACCCGGATGCCGCTCATGCCGGTGATGGTCCGGGACCCGGGGCCGGTCGAGGGTGCGACTACCGACCTGCCCGTGGTCTCGGAGGCGCACGGGGGCGGCGTCCTGACGGTCGATGAGGCGCGGGACGGCGACAGCTTCGCCCTGGTCGAGCGGACGATCGTGGAGGGCTTCCCGCTGCCCGCCCGACAGCCCTGGGTCCGGGGCGAGGCCCTCCCGGAGCGACTGCTGGACGTACCCGGCTGGCGGGGCTGGCTCGGCCGCGTCGACGGCGCGGTGGCGGGCACCTGCCTCACCTATGACGACGGCCAGGCAACCGGCGTGTACTGGGTCGCCACCCTGCCCGACCGGCGCGGCCGGGGCGCGGCCCGCGCCGTCCTCCGGACCGCCCTGGCCCACGCGCACCCGGACCGCCCGGCCACCCTGGTCGCCACCGCGCTCGGCGAACCGCTCTACCGAAAGCTCGGGTTCGTCGAGCAGGCCCGCACCTGCTGGTGGACCCGTACGGCGGTGGCGGCGACGGCGTAGCCGGGGCGGCGGGTGGAGTCGGTGGAGCGGGCGAACGGCTGACGGCGGCGCGGGGGCGGGCAGGGGGGCGGCAGGGGCGGTGGGGGAGCGGGGCCGGAGCGGGGCAGGGAAGTAGGGGGCGGGGAAGTGGA
>NZ_LFVW01001102.1:0-1889 GCF_001182915.1 Kitasatospora sp. MY 5-36 | reverse complement strand
CGCCGCACCCGCGAGCGGCTTGTCGCCACCCGGCCCGACCGCCGACGGCCCGTCCGCCCCCGGTCCGGTCGCCCCCGGTGTCAGCCCGGCGAGCGGCACCCCGCGGAGCGCCTTGCCGTCCTCGTCGGTGAGCACCGGCTGCCCGTGTTCGTCCAGCCGGACCGCCAGGTCTGCCACCCCGACCACCGGCGTGCCGTCCGGCCCCGGGACGACCAGCAGCCCGGTGGCGTCGGCCACCGGCGTGCCGTCGGCGCGGAGGATGACCGGCTGCCCGTCCGGGCCGAGGACGGGCTTGCCCTGCTCGTCCACCTTGACCGTCAGCCCGGGCACGCCGACCAGCGGCTTGCCGTCCTTTCCCGCGAGCAGCACCAGCCCGGAGCCGTCGACGCCGAGCACGCCCGGTTCGCCGAGGGCGGGGGGCAGCCCGGCAGCGAGCGGGTCGAACGCGCCGTTGCGGTACGAGGCAGCGGTGACCTCCGTCCCCGGCGTGCTGCCGAGCTTCAGCAGGGCGACCGCGGCCGGCTCCTCGAGCACGCCGGACAGGGCGTCCTTCATGGCGCGGCCGAGTTCGGCGAGCAGTCCGCCGATCTTCAGCGCGGCGGTCTCGACGGCGACGGCCGCCACCCCCGCCGCGACCTGCTCGGTGGCGGCGTTCTCCACCGTGGCCGCGAGGCCGCCGACGGCCTTCCGCAGTCCGCCGACCACCCCGTTCCCGACCACCTCGCTCCCGGCCACCCCGTTCCCGGCCGGGTCGCCGCCGGCCGCCGCCGCGGCGATCTTGCCGGCCGCCTCCTTGGCCTTGGCCGCCTGCTCCTCGGCCTGCCGGAGTTCGGCGGCGAGCTGCCGCAGGGTCGCGATGATCTCGGCCTTGCAGGTGTCCACGGCCCGCGCGGACGTGTCGAAGGCCCCGGCGACCAGCCCGACCGCGCTGTGCGCGTCGTCCAGGTGGCCCTTGCCGCCGCCGCTGAAGGCCTGCCAGTACGCGCCGAAGGCCTCGACCGCGTGGCCGGAGTTGTCGGCGGTGACCCGCCGGACGGACTCGCCGCAGCGGCGGGTGAGCCGGTCGGCCTCCTTGCCGAACTCGCGCCAGACTCCGGCGGCCTTGCGCAGGCCCTCCTCGTCGGCCTGCGGCCACAGCCGGCCGGTCCGGGCCAGCACCGGGACCAGTTCCTCGGGCAGTTTCCGGGACACGCGCTTCCCCCTTCGAGCCGGGCTTCGGGCCGGGTCCGTCAGACCGACATGTCCTTGGGGACGGCGGGCACCACCCCGGGGGTTGCCCCCGGCACCCCGGGAACTCCCGCGACCCCCGGCACCGCCGACGCCCCAGAAACGCCCGGCACCGCCGTCGCCCCGAACCCGCCCGCCGCCGCGCTGTCCGCGTCCGCCGTCCGCGCGGCCATCGTGTGCAGCCCGGCCCCGACCCCGGCCACCCGCCCGGCCAACCCCCGCAGCCCGCCGACGAGTTCACCGCGCGCCTGCCCGTACACGGTGGCGAACCCGCTGCCCGGCTGGTCCGCGCCCCAGGGGGCGCCGAGCGCGGCGAGGCCCTGCTCCAGGGCGGCGACGGCCTTCGTCAGTTCGCCGCCGAGCTTCTCGAACTCCCGGCCCTCGCCGTGCAGTTCCCACGGCTTGAGGACGAACTCCCCGCCCGCGCCGCCGGACGCCCCGGTGCTGCCGCCTGCCATCCCCGTACCTCCCCGTAGCGGTCCCGTCGCGGACCCCGCCGCGGACCGGCCGCCATCCTAGGCGCGCCCCCGGGCCCGCCCGCAGCGCCCGACGGACCTCTTCACCCCGCCTTCCCCCCGGCCGACCCCGCCACCACCGACCCCGCCCCGTGCTCCGCCGGGCCCCGCCGCAAACCCCCCCCCCCCCCCCCCCCCCCCCCCCCC
>NZ_LFVW01001101.1:0-1891 GCF_001182915.1 Kitasatospora sp. MY 5-36 | reverse complement strand
GGCCTGGCCGACTACCGGCCGGGCCCCGCCGCCTGCTCGACCTCGCTCGGCCCGCACCGGGCCGTCGCCCACACCCGGCGCGGCGGCAGGCTCACCGGCCGCCGGGCCTGGTGGCTGCACCGGGCCCGGCACCTGCGGCGGCTGCCGAGCACCGAGCGCCGGGTGCGGGTGCTGATGGACTGGGTGCTGGGCGGGGTGTTCTCCCGCGAGCCGGTCTCGCTGGGTGCGATGGAGCACCCGCGTTCGGCCTTCGAGGAGGGGTTCGGCCCCGAGCCCGGACGGCCGTCCGACGCCGGCCCCGATGCTCCCCGGTGACCGCGGCCGCCGACCCGGGCCGGCGGCCGACCGGACGGCGAACCGGGGAGTGGGTCGGACGGCGGATCGGGCGGCCACGCCGGGCGCGCGACTTCCGGAACCGGGCCTCCGCCTGACAGGATCAGCCCGACCTGGTCATTACCCCGTGTGCTGCTGCGCACACAAAAAGTGATGATATGCCTGGAAAACGAGGAAGCGGCCGTCGTTTGAACCTCATGCGCTGGAGCGCCCGGCTCGCCGGAGTCCCCTGGCGTGCCCTCCCGCCCCCCGGGACCGGCACCGAGGACGGTGCGCCCTGCCCCGAGGGCGTCGTCGTGCCCGGCCCCCGCGACCCGGCCGGCCCCGCCGCCACCGCGGAGCTCCCCGACCCGCACAAGCCGCAGAACCTGCGCGAGGTCCTCAACCGCATCCCCGCCCCGGTCGCCGTCACCTACGGCCCGCTCCACCAGCTCGGCTACGCCAACCGCGCCTACCGCGAACTCTTCGGCGAACGCCCCACCGGACTGCCGGCCGCCGAGGCGCTCCCCGAACTCGCCACCATGGGCGTCCTGCCCCTGATGGACCAGGTCATCCGCGGCGGCCGCCCGCGCAGCGTCAAGGCCCGCTGCATCCTCGGCCTCACCGGCAACCGCTACTACAACGTCTCCTGCGTCCCGCTCGGCACGGGGGAGGGCGGCGACGCCCCCACCGAGGGACCGCCCGCCGGCGTGCTGATCTTCGCCGCCGAGGTCACCGACCAGGTCCTCGCCGCGGCCCGCCTGCGCGAAGCGGAACGCCGCCAGCGCGAGGCCGCCGTCACCCTCCAGCGCAGCCTGCTCCCGCAGAAGCTCGACCAGCCGGCCGGCCTGCGGGTCGCCGCCACCTACCAGCCGGGCGGCGCCGAGGCCGCGGTCGGCGGCGACTGGTACGACGTCATCGCCATCGACGGCGGGCGCACGGCACTCGTCATCGGCGACGTCATGGGCCGCGGCCTGCGCGCCGCCGCCGTCATGGGCCAGCTGCGGACGGCGGTCCGCGCCTACGCCCGCCTCGACCTCCCGCCGCACGAGGTGATGCGCCTGCTCGACGGCCTCGCCATGGAGATCGACGCCAACCAGATCGCCACCTGCACCTACGCCGTCTGGGACCCGCGGCGCCGCACCCTCTCCTACGCCTCCGCCGGACACCTCCCCGTCCTGCTGCGCTGCCCGGACGGCACCATCCTGCGCAGCGAGGAGCAGAACGGCCCGCCGCTCGGCACCGGCGGCGGCCTGCACGTCTCCCACACCCTGCGCCTGCTCCCCGGTACGACCGGTGTCCTCTATACCGACGGACTGGTCGAGCGCCGGGACGAGGACATCGACCAGGGCCTCGACCTCCTGGCCCGCACCCTGACCGGCGCGATCGGCGCCCCCGAGGTGATCTGCGCCCGGCTGCTGCGGGCGATGGGCGTGACCTCCGAGCACGACGACGACGTCGCCGTCCTGGCCTTCCAGCTGCCGGCGGAGGAGGGCACCGAGAATTCGGTTGCGCCACTTGACCCGGCGACTCCAGAGGTCTAGTGTTCTTCGAGCTGCCTGGCAGGGAGCACCGGACA
>NZ_LFVW01001100.1:0-1894 GCF_001182915.1 Kitasatospora sp. MY 5-36 | reverse complement strand
AGGCCCGAGCCGGAGCCGCTGGTCAGCGGCGGACGGGACCAGGGCGGCAACTGCTCGCCGGCCTCGGCCCCGCCGGCGGCGGCGGACGGCCCGGCGGGGGCGGGGGCGGCGGTGTCGTCGACCAGCTTGCCGACCGGCTGGACCTTCCCGGCGGCCGCGAAGCCCCAGTCGAGCAGGCTGGCGGCCTCGTCGTAGACCCTGCCCTGCGCGTCCGGGTGCATCACCGTCACCAGCAGGGTGCGGCCGTCGCGTTCTGCGGCGCCGGTGAAGGTGGCGCCCGCGTTGGTGGTGTAGCCGTTCTTGACGCCGATCAGACCGGGGTACTTGCCGAGCAGCCGGTCGGTGTTGGCGATGTCGAAGCTGGTGCGCTGGCCGGTGAGCTTGTCCAGTCCGCCGGGGAAGCGCGCGGTGCGGGTGGCGCAGTAGGAGCGGAAGTCGGCGTTGCGCAGCCCGGCCCGGGCGAAGAGCGTGAGGTCGTAGGCGGAGGAGACCTGGCCGTCCATGTCGTAGCCGTCGGGGGAGACGACCTTGGTATCGCGGGCCTGGAGCGCCCGGGCGCGCTCCTGCATCTCGGTGACGGTCTGCTGGATGCCGCCGTTCATGTGGGCGAGGACGTGGACGGCGTCGTTGCCGGAGCTGAGGAAGACGCCCCGCCAGAGGTCCTCGACCCGGTACGGCAGGTTCTCCTTGACGCCGACCAGGCTGCTGCCGGCGCCGAGGCTGGCGAGCTCGGTCGTGGTGACCTTGTGCTCGGTGGCCCGGTCGAACTTGGGCAGCACGGTGTCCGCGAACAGCATCTTGAGGGTGCTGGCCGGGGGCAGCGGCAGGTGGGCGTCGCGGGCGGCGAGCACCTCGCCGGTGGCCGCGTCGGCGACCAGCCAGGAGCGGCCGGTCAGGTCGGAGGGCAGCGCGGGCGCCCCGGCCAGCGGCGCGACCTGGACGGCCGGGTGGCCGAGCCGCTCCCCGCCGACGGCGGGGACGGAGTCCTGGGCGAGGGAGGCCGGGGCGGTGACGGCGAGGACCAGGACGGCGCAGGCGGCGGCTCCGGCCGCGGTCACGGCGGCGGAGGGCGACTTCAGGGGTGTGCGGGTGGGGAACACACGGCGAACGTACCCGCGCCGCCGCCGGGCCGCCGGGCCTGCTGCTCCGTCCGGAGCCGGGCTGAGCCGTCCGGAGCCGGGCTGAGCCGTCCGGAGCCGTCCGGAGTCGGGCCGGGCCGTCCGGAGTCGGGCCGGGCGGTGAGGAACCGTCCGGAGCCGGGTCGGAGCCGCGCGGAAGGGACGACTTTGGTGGCGCCGGCCCGCACCGAAAGTCGGATGTCCGGCGGAGGGCCGGATTCCTAGGCTCGGGAGCATGAAGACCCTGCTCGGCTACCTCGGCTCCGTGTTGATCGTCGGCGGCGCCTCCGGCCTGCTGTCCACCTGGATCGAGGGCTTCCGGCTGTTCGGCTTCGTCCGGGTCCTGGTGCCGGCCGGCCACGAGATCGCCGGGTACTCCACCCTGGTGGTGCTGGGTGTCCTGCTGGCGCTCCCCGCGGCCCGGCACGGTTAGGGGATGCGCGGCACGGCTGGAACGCGCCCGGCACGGTCAGCGCACGCCCGGATCGTCTGAGGGCGCCCCCGCCGCGATGCCGTCGAGCAGGACGGCGAGCCCGGTACGGAAGGCCTCCCGGTGGCCGTCCTCGGGGGCGCCGCCGCCGGTGCTCTGCAGGGCGACGAGCAGGGGGAAGCGTTCCGCGAAGTCCGGTGCCAGCTCGGCGAGTCGGGCGGAGCGGGTGGCCCACCAGTCCTCGTCGGCGATCCCGGTGGCGGCGGCCGCGCCGCGCGCGTCGGCGGTGGTGGCGGCCAGGCCGCGGACGAACTGCCAGAGCGCGGCGACCGCCCCGCGCAGCCGC
>NZ_LFVW01001099.1:0-1897 GCF_001182915.1 Kitasatospora sp. MY 5-36 | reverse complement strand
GCCTGGCAGGCGTGGACGGCCCCCGAGCGCGTGGTGGTGCCCGGGGGCACCGCCCGCGCCGGGCTGTGGCGGCGGGCGGTGGAGGTGATCGGCGGCGCGGTGCCCGCGCACCGCTCCTGCTTCCTGCACCGCGACTTCCACCCCGGCAACGTGCTGTTCACCGGCGCGGGCGCCGACCTGGCCGTCAGCGGGGTCGTCGACTGGGTGGAGACGTCCTGGGGGCCGGCCGACCTGGACGTCGCCCACTGCTCCACCGCCCTGGCCCTGCTGCACGGCCCCGAGGCGGGCCTGGCCTTCGCCGACCGCTACACCGCCGCCGGCGGCCGCACCCTCGCCGCCGGCCGCGACCACCTGTACTGGCGGCTGCTGGACGCCCTCGCCTTCGCCCCGGACGCCCGGAAGGTCGCCGAGCCCTGGCGCGAGCTGGGACGCGCCGACCTGACGCCCGCCGTGCTGACGGAACGCCTGGAGGACTACCTGCAGGCCCTGTTCGACCGCTACGCCTGAACCCGCCCGCGCCCCGGGGGTCCGGGGCGCGGGGTGCCCGGGCGGGTGCCGCGGTGCCGCCGCGACGCGGGCGGCGGGACGTGCCGACGCGTCAGCGGGCCGGGTACCACGCGCGGTACATGTCCAGGACGCGGTCGGCGGGCAGGGCGGGCATCTGCGTGACGAGGCCGTTGCGGCGGTCCACGATCAGGCAGCCCGCGCCCACGTTCGCGAGCGGGTCCGGGTCGGCGAAGACCGGGAAGGCCGGCCAGCCGAGCTCGAACTCCCGGAGCACGACGTCCACCGCGCCGAGGGGGCCGCCCCGGACGGCGCGGTGGCGGGCCAGGTCGCGGGCCCTGGCCTCGTCCGCCGGTTCGCCGGGGGGAAGCGGGGCCGGCGCGGCCGGGTCGAGGCGCCTCGGGCGCCGGCCCTCGACCAGGGCGACCAGGGCGCCGTCGAAGGAGTCGGCGACCTTCCACAGGTCGCCCCAGAACAGGTGGACGGCGCCCTCGGCGTCCATCGCGAGCCGCCCGCGTCCCAGGTCGTACTCCCCGACGGGCACCAGGTCCGGGCCGTACCTCGCGCCGTAGGCGCGCAGGCTCCGGTCCGCGTGGAGCCCGGCCCCGGGATCGATCCGAAACGGCATCCGGGACATGTCCGCACCCGGCCCGTACTGGTGGACGGTCATGCCGCCGAACTCCCGCAGCACGGCCATCACGGGGGCCGGGAAGTACGCGGCCGGGTCTCCCCACGAGCGCAGCCGGGCCCGCAGTTCGTGCTCGGGCAGGCGGACGCCCTCGTACCAGCCGGCCGCGGTCAGGGCGTGGAGGACGGGGGCGGGGAAACGGGACGTCACAGCGCGGGCACCTCCACGACCCGCACGCCGAGCGCGTCGAGCGCGGGTGCGCACGACGAGCAGGGCGGGATCGGGCGCTCGTGCGCCGGATCGCCGGGCTCGCGCAGCAGGATGCCCGCGATCACCGCCCCGGACAGCAGCAGGCCCATGCGCTCGATGACCCGGTCGTGCCCGGGGTCGTGGACGCCTTCGGCGACGAGCGCCGCCCGCGCCTCGGCGGCGACCCGCGACAGCAGGACGACCTCCGGGCAGCGCCCGTGGAACAGCGAGCGCATCGCGGGCGCGGTCCGGTCCAGCAGGCTCCGCACGGCCGGGTGCGCGTCCGTCGTGGCGGTGTGCGTGCTGGTCGCCGTCACCGCCTCGGCCCCGGGGCGCAGCAGTGCGGCGCCGACGCCCGGCGGTATGTCGTCGTCGGACATGGTGCGGCATCAACTCGTCTCGTGTCGTGGCCGGGTGCGGCGCGCGGGAGCGCCGCGACGGCCGGTGGCGGGGGCCGGTGACACGGTAGCGGTGGTCCGCGGCGGGCCGCCGGGGTTCCCGCGTGCGGGCCGCGCG
>NZ_LFVW01000109.1:0-24764 GCF_001182915.1 Kitasatospora sp. MY 5-36 | reverse complement strand
GCCGCCGTCGCCCTCGCGCCGCTGCCGGCCGGCGGTGTGCCGACGGCCGACGGCCGGTCCCGGCCGTGGCCGCTGATGTCGGTCGGCCCGACCCGGCACCCGGGCTTCGGGCAGCTGCCGCGCGCCCGGTTCCGACACCTCGTCGTCAACACGGTCGGAGAGGGGGAGGCCGAGCAGCTCTTCGACCGGTACGCCGTCCCGGCCCCGCTCCGGCTGCTCGCGGACCTCGGACTCGACGGCACCGCCACCGGGCCGGCCGGCACCGTCGTGGACACGGCCAATACGGCGCGCGGACCGCTGCTGCTGGTCTCCGGCCAGGAGGACCGGATGGTCCCGGACGTCGTGACCCGCTCGGTCTACAAGCTCTACGGCGACTCCTCCGCCGTGACGGACCTGAAGCAGTTCGCCGATCGGGGGCACTCCCTGGTGTTCGACAGCGGCTGGCGTTCGGTCGCCGACCACGTCCTCGGCTGGCTGGCCGCCAACGGCGTCGAGGCCGTGGCCCCGCAGGGGTGAGCGCGGGCATCAGACCTGCGCCGCGTCGGTCCGGCTCAACGCGTCGCGCAGTGCCGCCCGGGCCGTGATGCCCAGCTTGGGGAAGACGCGGTACAGGTGCGAGCTGACGGTACGCGGCGACAGGTGCATCCGCGCGCCGATCTCCTTGTTCGTCAGGCCGCCGGCGGCCAGGTCGGCGATGCGGCGTTCCTGCCAGGTCAGCGGGGCCACGGTCAGCGTCGGGACGCGGGGCGGGGCCCCGGTGGCGCGCAGTTCGGCCCGGGCCCGTTCGGTCCAGCCGGCCGCGCCCAGCCGCTCGAACACCTCGGCCGCCGGGACCAGGTACTGCCGCGCCGGGGCCGGGCCCTGGACGTGGCGCACCCGGATGCCGTGCGCCAGCCGGATCCGGGCCAGCTCGAACGGGAAGCGGGTGGCGTCCGGCTGGGATTCGGCGCGCGTGAACATCTCGGCGGCCTCCCGCTCGTCCTCGGCGGTCATCGCCAGCGCGCCGTAGGTGATCAGCCCCAGGCGGGGCGACACCTCCGGCAGACCGGCGTCGCGGGCGGCGAGGGCGTGCGCCCGGGCCTGGTCGACGCGTCCGGTGTGCCGGGCGGCCTCGACGAGATCGAGCAGGGTGCGCGAGGCCTGGTAGGCGTAGGGCCGGAACTCACCCGGCTGGGTGATGCCGATGGCGTAGAGGTACGCGGTCTCGTAGTCGCCGGAGCTCAGCGCGGCGGTCGCGCCGGCGGCGTCGGCGACCTGGGTCAGGAACCCCAGTCCGCGCGGGCGGGCCCAGGCGTCCACCTCGGCCTGCAGGTCCCGGGCCCGCCCGACCTGTCCGCGCAGCGCCGCGAGCTGGGCCAGGTACGCGCGGCTCTGGGCGGCGAACAGCTGGTGGCCGTGCTCGGTCGCCAGGTCCAGGCCGCGTTGTCCGGTGTCCTCGGCCTCGGCCCATTCTCCGACCGTCAACTGGTCGAGCATGATCTGGTGCAGCATGACCATGCCGGTTGCCACGGCCCCGGTCTCCAGCTCGCGGTCGACGACACGCTGCAGGTGGGGGCGGTAGTGGCTCAGGAGGTCGAGGTGGTACGCGGCCGCGCCGAACTGCGTGACGTCCCAGGGTTCCAGGTCCGGCAGGGTCGCGGCGGCCTGTCGCACCGGCCCGGCGAAGCCGGCTCCGTGCCTGGTCACGTCGCTCCAGGTGCCGCTGTAGAGACGCGAGCGTCGGGTGAGGAGGCTGCCCAGGGAGGCGAGGAGTTCGTGCGTGCTCTCCCAGGCCGCGCGGTCCCCGCTGTACTGACTGATCGTCAGGAGCAGGACCACCAGCCGGGTGAGGACCTCGTCAGGTTCGGCCTCGCCGACGGTCGACGCGACGGCCGACCCGCCGTCCCGGAGCTTCTCGATCGCGGCCGAGACCTGGCGGTGCGTGGAGCGGACGTCCCCGTCCTGGTGGAGCGCCCGGTAGGCGGCCGCCAGCACCGAGGCCGGCGACCCCGTCGAGCCGGGCGTGAGGTCCGCCTGGACCAGCCGGTGCGCCTGGCCGAGGCGGGCGGCGTGAGCGGCGACGAAGGCCGCGTCGGCCAGGCGCCGGGACCGGCCGGTGTGGGTCTCGCTGAGCTCGGCGGCCCGGGTCAGCCAGGCCACGGCCGCCAGCGCGCCGCCGCGCCGGGTCGCCGACTCGGCCGCCGCCTCCAGGATGTCGGCGACGTCCTCGTCCGGATCGACCGTTGCCGCCGCCAGGTGCGTCGCCCGGCGTTCGAGGTTCTCCCGGTGAACCTGTGCCAGCGCCAGGTGGGCGGCGCGGCGCTGGTTGGGAGTGGCCATCCGCACGACGGCGGACCGTACGAGCGGGTGCCGGAAGACGAGATCACCGGTGACCACCTCGACGTCCAGCAGCCCCGCGGCCACCGCCGTGTCGGCGTCACGCATGCCGTAACGGGTGCCGGGGACGGTGTCGGTGCCGCTCGGGGCCCCGGCGCCGTCGAGCGCGCCCATCAGCAGCTCGGTCCGCACCCGCTCGTCGAGGGCGGCGATGCGGGTGCCGAACAGCCGTTGCAGCCGTCGGGGCAACGGCACGCCGTGCTGGCCGACCAGGTCTTCGACCGGGAGATCGCTCGACCGGCCGGCGAAGTGCGCGGGCAGCTCCAGCAGGGCCAGCGGGTTGCCCCGGGCCCGCTCCAGGACGATTCGACGGACCTGTCGGCTCAGCTCCGGGTACCGGTGGTCCAGCAGGCGGGCCGCGTCCTCGTCGGTGAGGGCGGTGACCGGCAGTTCGGGCAGTGCGGCGGTGTCGAAGCGGGACGTGATGTCGCTGCAGACCGCGACCAGCATCTTCGCCGGGCCGCCGGCCAGGCGTCGGCCCACGAAGCCGCAGACGTCGGCGCTGGAGTCGTCCAGCCACTGCGCGTCGTCGAGGACCAGCAGCAGCGGCCGCTGCGCGGCGGAGAGCGACAGCAGGCTGAGCACGGCGATGCCGAGCGCCATGACCGACGGCGGATCGCCCCGCACTCCGCTGAACACGGCGTCGAACACCGCCCGGGTCCCGTCGTCCAGCCGCGCGACGTCGGTGAGCAGCGGATGGAGGACCTGGTGCAGCCCGGCATAGGGCAGCTCGGACTCCGCCTCGACACCGGCGGCCCGGATGACGACCTGGCTCTCCCGCTCCGCCAGCGCGGCGGCGTGGCTCAACAGCGAACTCTTGCCGACCCCCGTCTCCCCCCGCAGGACCAGCGCCTGGCCCGTCGCGGCCGTCACGAACGCCGCGAGCTCCGCCTGCTCGTCCTCGCGGCCCACCATCGCCGTGGTGACGCCCCATCGCTGGAACCCGGTCATGTCCCCTTGCCCCTTCCTGATTTCGTTCTCACCGCGCGGCAGCTCCCGCAGCGCCGGCGGGTTGACGCGTGCTTCGACGACGATCGCGTCCCGCACGCGGGGGTGCACCGGACCGGGCGGCATCGAGTCGAGCAACGTCCGGGCGTCGTCGCCGCGGAGCCCGTCCACCCGTGGTTCCGGCAGGCCGGCAAGGCGTCCGGCGCTGGTCGGCGTGCGGGCCCCAGGGCGGTCGTGCCGACGCCGGAAGCCCCTGCCAACAGGCCCCACCCCCGTCAGCTCCTTCGCGGCCATGGAAGCCGTGCGGCGTCCACCGACCACGATCCCGGGACCACGGGCCCGTCGAGCCAGTGTCGAACCCTGGCCAGTACCCTGGCTGGGGGCGGCCGGTGTCCGGCACGGGCGCGGTGGGGCCGGCATCCTCCTGGCCCCCGGGGGTCTGCTGACGGGACGCCACGCCGACGCCCGCCACCACCCGTAGACGCCCGCCGCGCGACGGGTTCCCCTCGCGTCGACGGGCGCGGAGGAGTCCGGGGCGGACGAACACCGACCGAGCGCCCCACCCGCACAACGGAAGCAGAGACATGAGCGATCGGCACACCATCGGCTGGGACGACGCGACCTGGCTCAACCCTCCGCTGGACGCCGTCCACGACGGCTCCGGGCTGCTCGTCACCACCCGGAACCGCAGCGACTTCTGGCGCACCACCAGTTACGGCTTCGTCCGGGACGACGGGCACGCGCTGCTGACCCCCTTGCCGGACGCCAGCGCCGTCGAAGTGACCTTCGTCGCCGACTTCGACGCCCTCTACGACCAGGCCGGACTCATGGTCCGGGTGGACGAGCGGACGTGGGTCAAGGCCGGCGTGGAGATGACGGACGGCGTCCCGCACCTGGGCGCCGTCGTCACCCGCGGCCAGTCCGACTGGTCCCTGGCCCCCGTGCCGGACTGGAGCGGGCGCCACATCACCGTCCGGGCCAGTCGCGTCGGCGATGCCCTGACGATCCGGGCCCGTCGCGACGACGACCCGTGGCGCATGGTCCGGCTCGCCCCGCTGGCACCGGAGGCGGTGGCATCAGCCGGCCCCTTCTGCTGCTCCCCGCAGCGCGAGGGCCTTCAGGTACGGTTCACCGGCTTCCGTCAGGGGCCCGCCGACGCGTCGCTCCACGACCCGGCCGCGGCGTAGGCCGAGCGTGCCCCGGCCCCCGCACCTTCCCTGAACCAGGAACCATATTTGCGGAAACGGCAAGTCAGTTTGCCGCCTCTGCGATTGCGGGCGCACCCTCGGAGCTGAGGTTCGAGCGCCGCCCCGGTCCCGGTCCGGTCCCGCCGGGAGCGGCGCTCGTGCGCGAACGCACCGGAAGAGGAGAGCCCCGCCATGGCCGCAAAGTCCACCCGCTTCGTGGAGAGTGTCACCGAACAGACCTTCCCCGCCCGCGTGTTGAAGGCGGAGCGCCCCGTCCTGGTCCAGTTCTGGGCCGCGTGGTGCGGGCCGTGCATCAGGGTCACTCCCATCGTCGAGGCGTTGGCCGCCGAGCACGCGGGCGTCCTGGACGTCGTCAAGATCAACGTCGACGAGGAGCCCGGACTGGCGGAGTGGCACGGGGTCACGTCGATCCCCGCCTTCGTGGTCTACGCCGACGGCGCCGTCGCCATGGCGTGGACGGGGGCCGCGCCGAAGCCGGTTCTGGAGCGCCAGCTCGCCCCCTTCCTCCGCTGAGCGCGGACCCGGACCGACCCACGAAGGAAGGCATGGACTCATGAACCCGCAGCACGACCAGGACCTCGGGTGGGACGCCTCCGGCGCGCTCCGGGAACGCGAAGCCGGCGTGCACGCCCCCGCTCTCCTGCGGGCCGTGGAGTGGTTGCGGGGTCTGCTGCGGATCGGCGGCGGCGGACACGCCCCCGTCCACCGGGTGCTGGACGTCGGCAGCGGGCCGGGCGTGGTGACCTGCCTGTTGGCGCGCACCTTCCCGGACGCCGAGGTCGTTGCCGTCGACCGGTCGCCCGGCCTCCTGGAGCAGGTCCGTTCGCGCGCGGCGGCGCAGGGGGTGGCGGACCGCGTCGTCACTCAACTGACGGACGTCAGTGGTGAGTTCGACGCGCTGGGTGCCGCCGACCTGATCTGGAGCCGTCACGGCGTCCAGCAGGTGGGGGACCAGCAGGCGGCACTGAGCTCCCTGGTCGCCTGCCTGCGGCCGGGCGGACTCCTCGCCGTCGCCGAGAGCGGGCTTCCCCCGCGCTTCCTGCCCCGCGACATCGGCACGGGGCGTCCGGGCTTGCAGGCCCGCCTGGACGCGGCCGCCGAGGATGCCTTCGGCGCGATGCGCGACCAACTGCCGGGCGTGGCCGCGACGGTGGAGGACTGGCCGGCCATGCTCGCCCGTGCCGGGCTCGTCCCCAGCGGGACGCGCAGCTTCTTCACCGATCTCACGTCCCCCCTCGGGATGTCGGCGCGGGAGTACCTGCACCTGCGTCTGACCCGGCTGCGCGACCGGATCGGTGACCGGCTGGATCCGGAGGACCGCGCAACGCTGGAGCAGCTCCTGGACAGCGACACGTCCGCGGGCATCCTCGGACGTCCCGACGCCTTCTACCTCACGGCCGACACCGTCCACACCGCCCGGCTGTGCCACGGCGGCGTTCGGCACTGAAACGCTCCTCACCGTGACGAGGCCGCAGCCCAGCAGCTGCGGCCTCGTCGCTCGTCGTGGCCGGTCCGGGTCCGGGCCCGGACCCGGTGTCGGCGACGCCGACGGGATCGTCAGCCGTTCTGGCAGCGATCGGGAGCCGGGGCCGCGGGCCGCTCCATCTCGCGCAGTCGTGCGAACGGCGCGGTCGTGGCGAGAGCGAGAGCGATCGCTCCCACGAGCAGGAGGGCGAACCAGCCGCCGGACCTGTCGATGACGACTCCGGCCGCGGCGGACGCCAGCGAGGCGCCGAGGTTCACGGAGGTGTTGATCCAGGTCGACGCCTCCGTCCGGCCGGACTCCGGGACGACGGTGTCGGCGATGAGGTACCCGGTGATGAGGGAGGGGGCGAGGAAGAGGCCGACGAGGGCGAGGCCCACGGCGAAGAGACCGAGCGGGTGCAGCTGGGACACGAGCACCGCGGCGAGCCCCATGCCGGTGCACAGGGTGAACAGCCTCGCGCCGATTCCCGACGTGAGCTTCAGCTGCCCGTAGAGGAACCCGCCGAGGGCGCTTCCGCCGGCGAAGGCCGCCAGGAGCCAGCCCGAGGCCGCGACGGCGTCACGCTGCGCGGCGACGGCCGGCGCCGCGATCTCCGCGACGCCGAGCACGCCGCCGACGCCCACGAGGACGGTCAACACCCGTGCGAATCCCGGCTGCTGGAGCGGGCGGTCACCCCGTGCGACACCCCCTCCGGTTCCGCGCAGCGCCCCCGACGACGCGCTGGACGTCATCGCCGCGGTGCCGAGGAAGACCGTGGCGGCGGTCACCCAGAGTCCGGTGGCGGGAGACGTGGCCACGATGACCGCGGTGATGACGACGGGACCGCCGACGAAGAGGAGTTCCTCGCAGACCGCGTCGATGCTGAACGCCTTCGTCCGCTGGTCACCGGCCGTCGTGAGCGACGCCCAGATCATCCGCATCGCGGCCCCCAGGGGCGGCGCCGTCAGGCCGACCACCGCGCCGAGGACGAGGAACCAGGCATCCGCGACGCCCTCGGCTCCCGCGATGAGCGCGAGGGCGACGAACCCCGAGGCCTGGCCTGCCGCCATGGCGGTGAGCGCGATCCGCTGCCCGAGCCGGTCGACGGCCCGGGCGCGCCAGGGGGCGGCGACGACGTTGGCGATCCCGAACGTCGCTGTCGCGAAGCCGGCCTGGGAGTACGAACCCGTACTGGCCTGGACGGCGAGCAGGAGGGCCAGGCCGCCCATCGCCAGGGCGGACCGGGCGACCAGGGCGGGGAGGAAGGCGCGAAGCGCGCCGGGAAGGAAAAGCACTGCGAGCATGAGGAGGCTCCGATGATGCGCGGCCGGAGTCGTGTGCGCGGCCGCCGACGTCTGACGGTGATCGAAGTCCGGAGGGCATAGGGAACCGCACCCTCGACGGATCAGAACCTGGGCGGGAGGGACCCAGGACCGTCAGATGAACATCACGATGAACACCCGCGGAGCCTAACAGGCGGGCCGCGGAGACCGGCCGGAATTATCGCCCCGCCGGTACCGCCCTGGTCCTCGACGTCGGCCTCGCGGCCTGAGACACCACAGGGCCCGGGCCCGGGGCATTGGTCCGTGCCGGTGAGCGGTCCCGTCGCATGCCTCGGGGATGGGCGGTCCGGCGGACCGGGCGTGGTTCAGTGGCGCGGACGGCGGTGACCAGGGGCTTCGGAGGATGGTGCGGATGTCGGGCGAGGGCGGGTTCCCTTCCCGCGGCGTGTGGCGGCGCCCGGCACTGCGCTGGGTGGACGTGCTGGTGACGGCGGCGCTGGTGGGGCTGCTGTACGGTCTGCTGCGGCTGGCCCCGTCGCTGGACGCGCCGTTCCTGCCGGAGCAGGCGCCGTCCACGGTGTCGACCGATCCGTCGGACCTGCCGTACTACGCGGTGCGGTCCCTGCTGCGGATGTTCGTGGGGCTCGTCGTCTCCGTGCTGTTCACCTTCGTCTACGCCACGGCCGCGGCCCGGATGCGGCGGGCGGAGAAGGTGCTGCTACCGGTGCTGGACGTCCTCCAGTCGGTGCCCGTGCTGGGGTTCCTGTCGGTGACCGTGACCGCGTTCATCAACCTCTTCCCCGGTTCCACGCTGGGGCTGGAGTGCGCGTCGATCTTCGCGATCTTCACGTCGATGGCGTGGAACATGACGTTCGCCTTCTACGCCTCGCTGACCAGCCAGCCCGGGGAACTGGACGAGGCGTCCCGGGTGATGCGGCTGACCAAGTGGCAGCGGTTCTGGCAGCTGGACGTGCCCGGCGGGATGATCCCGCTGGTGTGGAACGGGATGATGAGCTTCGGCGGGGCGTGGTTCTTCCTCGCCGCGTCCGAGTCGATCAGGGTCCTGGGGCACCAGTACGCCCTGCCGGGCATCGGGTCCTACGCCGCCGCCGCGATCCAGGAGGGGGACCTGGGGAAGGTGGGCGTCGCGATCGCGGTGATGGTCGTGATGGTGGTCGGGGTGAACGTGTTGTTCTGGCGGCCGGTGGTGGCCTGGTCGGAGCGCTTCCGGGTGGAGGAGTCGGAGGCCGCCGAGCGGCCCCGCAGCGCCGTGCTGGACCTCCTGCGCCGCTCCAGCGTGCCGGAGCTGCTCGGACGGCCGCTGCGGCCGGTCGGCACGGCGCTTGACCGCGGCACCCGGGCCTTCGGCCTGGCCGAGCACCCGCTGGCCCCTCCGGCGGCGCGCGAGCGGACCGGGGACGTGTTCTTCGCGGGCGCGGTGACGGCCGTGGTGCTGCTCGGCACCTGGCGGGCCCTGGACTACGTCGACGTCACGGTCGGGCTGGGCGAGTTCGTGCACGCCCTGTGGCTGGGCGCGGTCACCTTCGGCCGGGTCGTGGTCCTGCTCGTCGCGGCGACCGTGGTGTGGGTGCCGATCGGTGTGTGGATCGGCATGAACCCCAAGGTCACCCGCTTCGCCCAGCCGGTGGTGCAGGTGCTGGCGAGCTTCCCCGCGAACTTCCTCTTCCCCTTCGCCACGGTGCTCTTCGTGGCGCTGGGCATCTCGCTGAACGTCGGCGCGGTGCTGCTGATGGCCCTGGGCGCGCAGTGGTACATCCTGTTCAACGTCATCGCCGGCGCCTACGCGATCCCCTCCGACCTGCGCGAGGCGATGACCGGCTTCGGGGTGAGCGGGACGCTGCGGTGGCGCGCGTTCATCCTGCCGGCGGTCTTCCCGTACTACGTCACCGGCGGGATCACCGCGGCGGGCGGCGCGTGGAACGCCTCGATCGTCGCCGAGGTCGTCGACTACGGATCCCACCACCTGACCGCGACCGGGCTCGGCGCCTACATCACCGCCGCCACCGCCACCGGCGACTTCCCGAGGATCCTGGTCGGGATCAGCGTCATGAGCATCTACGTCGTCGCCCTCAACCGCCTGCTGTGGCGCAGGCTCTACCGGATCGCCGACACCCGCTACGCACTCTGACCGAGGGGCCGAGGGACCGAGTGCCGAGGGACAGCGAGACAGAGGGACCGAGAGACCGAGGACCGAGGACCGAGGGAGCGCGATGACCACCAGCACCGTCCACACCCCGATCGTCGAGGCGGTCGGCGTGACCAAGACCTTCACCACCCCAGACGGGCGGGCCCTGCCGGTGCTGGAGGACATCGGCCTGCGTCTGGTCGAGGGCGAGATCGTCGCCCTGCTCGGCAAGTCGGGCTCCGGCAAGTCCACCCTGCTGCGCTGCCTGGCCGGCCTGATCGCCCCGTCGTCCGGCACCGTCTCCTACCGGGGCGATCCGCTCACCGCCGCCAACCCCGGGGTGGCGATGGTCTTCCAGTCGTTCGCGCTGCTGCCGTGGCTGACGGTCCAGCAGAACGTCGAACTCAGCCTGCGGGCCCGCGGGGTGGGGGAGGAGGAGCGGCGCCGGCGGGCGCTGGACGCGATCGACCTGATCGGCCTGGACGGCTTCGAGGGCGCCTACCCCAAGGAGCTGTCCGGAGGCATGCGGCAGCGGGTCGGGTTCGCCCGGGCCCTGGTGGTCGAGCCGGACGCGCTGTTCATGGACGAACCGTTCTCCGCGCTGGACGTGCTGACCGCCGAGAACCTGCGCTCCGAGCTGGTGGGCCTGTGGGAAGGGCACGAGGCGCCGGTCAAGGCGATCCTGATCGTCACCCACAACATCGAGGAGGCGGTGCTGCTCGCCGACCGGATCCTGGTGCTCTCCTCCAACCCCGGGCGGATCCGCGCCGAACTCACGGTGGACCTGACCCGGCCCCGCGACCGCCGCACCCCGCAGTTCGAGGCGCTGGTCGACACGGTCTACGGCATCCTCACCGGGCGGGAGGAGGGCGCGGCCGCCGGCGCCGGACCGGCCGCCCGTCCGGTCGAGACCCCGATCACCGTCCCGCTGCCGCAGGCGAGCGTGGGCGGCCTCGCCGGCCTGCTGGAGATCCTGCTCGCGATGGGCGGGGAGGAGAGCCTCGCGGAGATCGCCGACGAGCTCAACTTCGAGGTGGACGACCTCCTGCCGATCGTGGACGCCGCCGTCCTGCTGGGCCTGGCCACCACCATGGCCGGCCGGATCGCGGTCACCGGCGTCGGCCGGGAGTTCGCGGCCGCCGACATCCTCGCCAGCAAGCAGCTCTTCGCCCGGCTGGCCGCCCGTCGTGCCCCGCTGGTGCGCGCCATCGTCCAGTCCCTGGCGGCCACCGAGGACCACACCCTGCGCGAGGGCCTCTTCCTCGACCTGCTGCGGCGCGGCTTCGACCCGGTCGGCGCGCGCCGGCAGCTGGAGACCGCCATCGACTGGGGTCGTTACGCGGAGCTGTACGACTACGACGCCGACGACGCCGAGTTCGAGCTCGAACCCGGGGCGGAAGCCGCGCTGTGACGCGCCCGGCCCCGTCCGGTCAGGGGGCCGAGGCTTCGACGAACTCCAGGAGATTGCCCACGGGGTCGGTGGTGTAGAAGCGGCGCTGGGGCGGCAGGCTGTCGTCCCAGACCACCTGCGCGCCGAGTTCGGCGAGCCGGTGGGCGAAGTCGTCGATCTCGCAGACCGCGAGGCCGGGGTGGGCCTTGGTACTGGGGCGGAAGCGCTCCTCGACGCCGAGGTAGAGCCGGACCCGGCCGCCGTCGGCGGCGAACCAGCAGCCGCCGCGGCCGGTCAGCGGCCCGGGCTTGGGCAGCTCCGCCATCTGGAGGACGTCGCCGTAGAAGGCGCGCAGCAGTGCCTCGCTGCCGGGTGGTGCGGAGAGCTGGACGTGGTCGAGGGCCGTGATCACTGCGGTGTCCTCTCGGTCGGGGCGGTCGGGGTGGTTTCGACGGGCGGCTGGGAGTGGGCCGCTTTCAGGCGAGTGCCGGCTCCGCCGCTGTCGGATGCTCGGCTGTCGGCTGCTCGGCGGCGTCGCGGCCGTCGTCGAGGTGCCAGTGCAGGTCGCGTACGCCGGGCTCCAAGGACAGGCGGGTGACGACCTGTTCGAGTGCCGGGGCGATCTGTCGGGCGATCGCGACGGTGGCCCGCAGGCTGGTGGCGTCGCCGTTGTCGGTGCGGCGGGCGCGCAGGCCGGTGGGGGCGAGTCCGGAGGCGGTGAGGGCCTGGAGCAGCAGGGCCCGGATGTGGGTCTCGGACTTGCGGTCGCATTCCAGGTGGACGGTGGCGCGGGTGGTGGAGTCGGGGTCGCTGCCGGCCTGCGGGGCCCGGTCGAGGAGTCGGCCGGCGGGGCGCAGGACCAGGTGGACGACGAGGACGGCGAGTGTGCCGAGGACGGCGAACCGCAGTTCGCCGGAGGCGGCGAGGACTCCGACGGCGGCCGAACACCAGAGTGTGGCGGCGGTGTTGAGGCCGCGTACGCCGGCGCCGTCGCGCAGGATGACGCCGCCGCCGAGGAAGCCGATGCCGGAGACGACGTAGGAGGCGACCCGGGTGGGGCTGGCGGCGTCGCCGACGGCCTCGCTGTAGAGCACGAACAGGGTGGCGCCGGCGGCGACCAGGGCGTTGGTGCGCAGGCCGGCCATCCGGGCCCGCCACTGGCGTTCGACGCCGATCAGCGCGCCGCAGGCGACGCCGGTGGCGAGCCGTACCAGGAAGTCGACGGTGGTCAGGGTGTGCACGACGGCACCTCCTTCACGGGAGGAGGGGTACGGACGGTGGCACGCGGTCGGTGCCCCCGGCGCGGTGGGTCAGCTGCCCGGGGCGGTCCGGACGATCGTGATGACGACCAGGACCGTCACGATCGGCGGGTAGGTGCGCAGGGCACCCGTGCCGATATCGCAACCGGTGGAGACCGCGCTGCGCGCTGCGAGGACGCGACGCCGCAGGGCACAGCGAAGCCGTCGGGCGGGCGTGACGCAGCGGCGCGTGTGCGCGCGGGGAAGGTGGCTACCGCGTGCCGGAGGTGTACGAGGGCAGGCGCGGGAAGGGCCGACTGTGGCCCGGACTACTGCAATCCATGTCTCTCGCCTCCTCCCGGTCGACGCACCCCGTGATGCGTGTGATCGACACGGCAAGGAGTTCGCCGGCGCGCGGAAACAGCGGCCGACTCACCCCAACTCGTCAGAGCTTTGGCACTCCACGGCGTGTCCGGCCGCATAGGCCGGAAGCCACTTCGGATCAACCCTTAGGTCGGGAGGATCTGTCCTAACCCTGGGCGTCTCTCGACGTCGTCGGATCAGTGGCCTGTGTCCGTGAAGAAGCCTCACCGAACGAGGTGCCTTCTTCAAACCTCGAAAAGCATAGTCCTCCGCCCCGGGCATACTTGCGTACTTGGTAGAATCTTTACCTTTCGCGTCATGTGGAGGGCGATGGCGCGAGTGGCCGGCGCCGCCGAGGGGCCGGCCCGCAAGGATCGCGTTAAGGCTTCGCCGGCCGCTTGCCACCGCCGCAGGGGCTGCTACACCGGAACCAGGAGGTGCGCGATGCCCTGGTACGTTCGGCAGGTCCGGCTCGTTCGGCGCCTGATGGCAGGGCCGTCCTCGCTGGTGGTGGCCGTGGTGGTGCCGCTCGCGCTGAGTGCGGTGCTGCTGTCGGCGCGTGGCCACCTGGCCAACACCAACGTCGCCCTGCTGCTGGTCGTCGCGGTGGTGGCGGTGGCCGCCGTGGGGCACCGGCTGGCCGGTGCCGTCGCCGCGCTGAGTGCCGCCGCGTGGTTCGACTTCTTCTTCACCGCCCCCTACGAGCGGTTCAGTATCAGCGACTCGTCGGACATCACGACGGCGGTGCTGCTGCTTGCCGTCGGCCTCACGGTGTCCCAACTCGCCGCCCGTGCCCGCCGGTTCGAGGTCATCGCCGTCACCGACGCCGGCCACCTCGCGCGGATCCACGACGCGGCGGTCCTGGCCCGCTCGAAGCCCGCCCCGACCGTGGTGGACCACGTCCGGGACGAGCTGGTCGACCTGCTGGGCCTGCGGGCCTGCCGGTTCGAGTACGGCTCCCTGATCGGCCACCCGCCGCGCCTGGAGCACGACGGGTCCGTCGTCGTCGGCCGCAAGGTCTGGCCGACCGAGGAACTGGGCCTGCCCGCCGAGGAGGTGGAGCTGCGCGTGTTCGGCGGCAACGGCCGCTACATCGGCCGCTACCTGCTCGACCCCGTCCCCGGCAGCCGCCCCGACCGCCAGACCCTCCTGGTCGCGGTCACCCTGGCCGACCAGGCCGGCGCGGCCCTGGAGAACTCCACGGGCCACGTGACGGCCGCCTGACCCCTCACCTCGCCAATCCCGGGCACCCACCGCGCCGGGCGGTGATCCGGTCTAGCGTGAACGGTGCTGACGACGAGGACGAAGGAGGTGGCGGCCGTGCGGCTGGAGATGCTGACGGTTCCGCGGTGCCCGAACGAGTCGGTGCTGGCAGAGCGGCTCGCCGTGGTGCTGGCCGACCTGCCGGGCGTCGGGCTGGTGCGGCACGTGGTCGAGGACCAGGAGGACGCCGAACGCCTGGGCATGCACGGCTCGCCCACCCTGCTGGTCGACGGGACCGACCCGTTCGCCGCCCCCGGAACACCGCCGAGCGTGTCCTGCCGGCTCTACCGGAGCGCGGACGGCCGGGTGGACGGGGCGCCGAGCGTCGAGGAGCTGCGGCGGGTGCTCGGTGCCCCGGCCCGGTCCGCCACCCGCGAGGTCGGATGACGTGCTCCGCGGGGACCGACCCGCGGGCTCATGCCCACTCACGGTGAGGCGTCCTGGCTCGCGGGCGGTGGCCAGGCCTCGCCTCGGTCCGGTCCGCGAGGCCGGCTCGACACCTTGCTCCTATAGCCGTGCGCCGGAACCGAAGTCCGGAACGGCCGGGGGCCGTGGTCAAGGAGCGAGCGATGGGGACACCGGCAGCGGCTCGGGCCGGGGAGCTGGGGCGCCACCTGGGTGTGTTCGACGCCGTGGTGATCGGGCTCGGGTCGATGATCGGCGCGGGGATCTTCGCCGCGCTCGCCCCGGCCGCCGGCGCGGCCGGGTCCGGCCTACTGCCGGGCCTCGCCCTGGCCGCGGTGGTGGCGTACTGCAATGCCACCTCCTCGGCCCGGCTGGCCGCCCGCTACCCGCAGTCCGGCGGCACCTACGTCTACGGCCGTGAGCGGCTCGGCGAGTTCTGGGGCTACCTGGCGGGCTGGGGCTTCGTGGTCGGCAAGACCGCCTCCTGCGCGGCGATGGCCCTCACGGTGGGCTCCTACGTGTGGCCCGGACAGGCGCACGCGGTCGCGGTCACCGCGGTGGTGGTGCTGACCGCGGTGAACTACGTCGGCGTGCGGAAGTCCGCGTGGCTGACCCGGGGGATCGTCGCCGTCGTCCTGGCGGTGCTCGCCGCCGTGGTCACCGCCTGCCTGACCGGCCCCGCCGCCGAGGGCGCTCGGCTCGCCGTCGGTGCGGACGCGACCTTCGGCGGGGTGCTCCAGGCCGCCGGCCTGCTGTTCTTCGCGTTCGCCGGCTACGCGCGCATCGCCACCCTCGGCGAGGAGGTCCGCGACCCGAAGCGGACCATCCCCCGGGCGATCCCCACCGCGCTCGCCATCACGCTCGTCGTCTACGTGGCCGTCGCCGTGGCCGTGCTCGCCGTGCTCGGGCCCGACCGGCTCGCCCACACCGCCGCACCGCTCACCGAGGCCGTGCGTGCCGCCGGCGTCCCCGCGCTCGCCCCGGTCGTGCGCACCGGGGCGGCCGTCGCGGCGCTCGGCTCGCTGCTCGCGCTGATCCTCGGGGTCTCGCGCACCACCCTGGCGATGGCCCGCGACCGGCACCTGCCCCACGTCCTGGCCGCCGTCCACCCGCGCTTCCGGGTGCCGCACCGCGCCGAGCTCGCGGTCGGCGCGGTGGTCGCGGTCCTGGCCGCCACCACGGACGTCCGCGGCGCGATCGGCTTCTCCTCCTTCGGTGTGCTGGCCTACTACGCCATCGCGAACGTGTCCGCCTGGACCCTCACCCCCGTGAAGGGCCCCGTGCGGATCGTGCCCGTCGTCGGCGCCGTCGGCTGCGTGCTCCTGGCCTTCGCCCTGCCGCCCTCCTCGGTCCTGTGGGGAGCCGCGGTGATCGCGGCCGGTGCCGCCGCCTACTGCCTGCGCAGGGCCGCCGCCCGCGCCTGACGGACGGGAGCACCGTCCCGGCGGCTGGGCAGGGCCCCGGGAGGTGGCGTTACGCCTGGGCGCGACTCAGGACCCAGACGCCGTAGGCGTCGTTCGCGGGGTGCAGCTGGTAGGTGCCGGCCCGCAGGTCGACGCGCAGTCCGGCGGCGGCCAGGTCCGCCTCGAACTCCGCCGCCGGGTAGGTGCGGGCGTGCGGTGGCGGGTCCTGGAGGTGGAAGCCGACCAGGATCCGGCCGTTCTCGCCGAGCACGTCGCGCATCGCGCCCAGCGCCCTGCGCTCCGTGTCCTCGGCGAGGAAGACGATGACGTTGCCCACGCAGACGACCAGGTCGAACGGGCCGTCGTCGGGGCCGAGGTCGAGGATGTCGCGCTCCTCGATCGCCAGCCCGGGGTAGGTCTCCCGGGCCTGCCGGACCAGGGCCGGGTCGGGCTCGATCGCGACCACGTCGTGCCCCCGCCGCAGCAGCGCCGCGGCGACCCGGCCCATGCCGGCGCCGGCGTCGAGCACCCGGGCGCCGCGCGGCAGGAGGGTGTCGGCGAGCCGGGCCTCACCGTCGACGTCCTCGCCGGCGGAGATGAGGTCGGCGAACCGCCTGCCGTAGTTCCCGCTCTGCCGCGCCTCCTGCCAGCGGGTTCGCCGCGTCGTCGTCGGTATGGGCTCTCCGTGCGGCGGCGTGGTGCTGTTCATGTCCCGCATCCTAAGGCGAGACCGTCGGCGCTGGTCACGGCCACCGAACGCCCGGCCGCGGGCCCTGGCGCCGCAGGCCCTCCCGGGGCCTCGGGCTCCGCGAGACGACCGGACGATCATGTGTCGGACCCGCCCGGCCGTCACAGGTCGGCCGACAGGCTGATCGCCGAGGCGGGGCACAGGGCGACCGCCTCGCGCACCGCGTCCAACGCCTCGGCGGGAGGCTCGGGTTGCCGTACGACCGAGGTGCCGTCGTCCTCGCGTTGGTCGAAGACCTCGCCGGCCGTGAGGGCGCACATTCCGGAGCCGATGCAGCGGTCGACGTCCACGGTGATCCTCATCGGTCACGCGTCCCAGGTGACGGGGAGGCTCTTCACCCCGTAGATGTCCGCGAGCTCCGGGCGCAGGGCGACCTCCTCGGGCGGTACGGCCAGCCGCAGTGTGGGGAAGCGGTCGAGCAGCGCGGGGAAGGCGACCCGCATCTCGATGCGGGCCAGCTGCTGGCCCAGGCACTGGTGGATGCCGTGGCCGAAGGCCAGGTGTCCGCCGTCCTGCCTGCTCAGGTCGAGCACGTGGGGATCAGGGAAGCGCTCGGGGTCGCGGTTGGCGGTGTTGAAGGAGAGGATCAGCCGATCGCCGGCCTTGACGGTCCGGCCGCCGAGTTCGACGTCCTCCAGGGCCGTCCGCATGAAGGTCTTGGCGACGCTCAGGTAGCGCAGCAGCTCCTCCACGGCCCGGTCGGCGAGCGCGGGATCGGCGCGCAGCGCGGCCAGTTGGTCCGGGGTGCGCAGCAGCGCGAAGGTGCCGAGGGCCAGCATGTTCGCGGTGGTGTCGAGACCGGCCGCGAGCAGGATCAGGCTGATCCCCTTCAGCTCCTCGTCGGTCAGGTCGCTGTCGGTGAGGTCGCTGAGCACGTCGTCGGTGGGGTCGGCGCGTTTGGCGGCCACCAGTTCCGCCAGGTACTCCTGGGTCGCGGCGTAGGCAGCCATGAGGTCCTCGTCGCTGGTCTCTCCGTTCATGAACGAGTCGACCTGCTCCTGGAAGGAGCCCCGGTCCTCGTACGGCACCCCGAGCAGTTCGCAGATCACGATGGCGGGGATGGGCTTGGCGAACGCGGTCACCAGGTCGGTCGGAGGCCCGGCGGCCTCCATGGCGTCCAGGCGGGCGGCGGTGACCTGCTCGATGCGCTCGGTGAGCAGCCGCATGCGCCGGACGGTGAACTTGCCCGTCAGGGGCTTGCGGTAGCGGCTGTGCTGGGGCTCGTCCATGAGGACGAACTCCCCGGGCGGCGCCGGCGGGATCTGGAAGTCGCCGTAGTCGATGGTCGGGTGGAGCATCAGGTCCTTGCGCGAGCTGAACCGGGTGTCGGCCAGCACCGCCCGGACCAGGTCGTAACCGGTGACCAGCCAGCCGGGCTTCCCGCCGGGGAAGGTGTAGCGGCTCATCGGCCCGTGCCGGCGGGCGTCGATCAGCTCGGCGGGCGGGTCGAAGGGACAGCCGGGGCGGCGCGCCGCCGGCATGGTGGTGACGGTGTGCGGGGATTCCCCCATGGCCGTGCCTCGTTTCGCGTTACCGCACGTTCGGACAACTGGAAAGCTACGGCTTTTCCTGACGTGGCGTCAATCGCACGAAAGGCATTATGCCAGCTCAGTAGCGGCAAACTGATGCAATGACGCTGACCTCGAACGCAACGGCCCGTTGCAATGGATGAAGGTTAAGGCAAACTCGCCGGGCGTCACGGAGCAGGCTGTCACCCGGCGGGCCGGTGGGCGCGGTTCGCTGTGGCGTGCACGGAGCCGAGCAGGCCGAGTGCCTCGGCGCTGGGGCTGCCGGGTTCGGCATGGTAGATGATCAACTGCTGGCCGGGGGCGTCCCGCACGTCGAACGCGTGGTGGGTGAGGGTCATGCCGCCGACGTCCGGGTGGTGGACGTGCTTGTGTTCGCGGGTCTTGCCGCGCACGGTGTGGGTGTTCCACAGCCGGGCGAAGTCCGTGCTGCGCGTGCTGAGTTCACCTACGAGAGCCCGTAGGCGCGGACTGCCCGGGTCGACGCCGGACGCCTGGCGCAGGTGCCCCACCACTGTCTCCGCCGTCCGGTCCCATCGGGGGTGGAACGGTCGACCTGCCGGGTCGAGGAAGACCATGCGGGCCAGGTTGTCCATCGCTTCGAAGGGGGAGTACAGGGCCTCGGCCAAGGCGTTGGCGGCCATCTCCGCTGCCTTGCCCGCGATGCGCGCCCAGGGTGGCGGGCACATCGTGAACATCGCCTCCGTCGGTGCGCACGAGGTCTCTCCCACCGCCGCCGTGTACTGCGCCACCAAGTTCGCGGTCCGTGCGATCTCCGAGGGCCTGCGTCAGGAGTCCGCCGGTGACGTCCGGGTCACGCTGGTCTCGCCGGGTGTCACGGAGTCCGAACTCGCCGACGGCATCGCGGACCCGGCCGCCCGGGCGGCCATGCGGACCTACCGCGCCGTGGCCCTGCAGGCCTCCGCGATCGCGGACGCCGTCGCCTACGCGATCTCACAGCCGCCGTACGTCGACGTGAACGAGATCGTCGTACGACCCGCGGCGAGCGTCCAGTGACGGAAGGAAAGGGTCGGAGAGGCCGCCTCCACCTTCTGGTGGAAACGGCCTCTCCGGTCTGTGGAATCGTGGTCGGGAAGGTGTAAACCCGCCGATTCCTCGGTGTCTTGACGGATCGCCAGGTCGTCAGGAAGCCGGAAGGCGCGGGGTGCGCGGCGGCTCCGTGCGGCGGTGCCCGGTCGACTCGAAGGCGGCGGCGAGTCGGAGCAGGCTGTTGTCGTCGTAGGAGCGGCCCGCGAAGGTCAGCCCGACGGGCATGCCGGTGTCCGCCATGGTGCCCATGGGGACGGTGACCGTCGGGATGCCGAGGTGGCGGGGGGCGAGGTTGCCGTTGGCGACCCAGACGCCGTTGCGCCAGCCGAGGTCGGCGGAGGCCTCGTTCACGTCCATGTCCGCGGGGCCGACGTCGGCGACGGTGGGGAAGACCACGGCGTGCAGGCCGAGTTCGTCCATCCACGTCTCCAGGTCGATCCGGCGGGTCTCCTCCAGGCCGCGCAGGCCTTCCTCGAGGTGCGGCATCTCGGCGATCGACGCGTAGGGGTTGTCGCGCACCAGCCGCGGGTAGTCGGCGACCCCGTCGTCGAAGCCGGCGTAGCGGTCCGGCAGTTCGCCGGGGTGCTTGGGCCAGATGAGCGCGCCGTCGACGTCGGCGAGGGTCGCCAGCGCGGGGTCCGCGTTGGCGCGCAGGAAGTCGTCCCAGGCCCAGGCGGAGAGGTCGAGGATCTCGTGGGTGAGGAAGTCGCGGCTGACCAGGCCCCGGGTGAGCAGGGAGGGCGCGCCGGGGCGGTCCGACTCGTAGTTGGTCACCACGGGGAAGTCGACCTCGACGACCTCGGCGCCGGCGGCCTCCAGGTCGCGGCGGGCGGCCTGCCACAGGGCGATCACCGAGGCGCGGGTGTCGATCGGCTGCCCGGTCTGGCCGCCGATGCCGCCGTCGGGGTTGGTGCCGGCGTCGGGGTCGGCGTTGATGTACATCCGGGGGACGCCGACGCGCCGCCCGGCGAGCGTCGCGCGCGCCGCTGCCGCGTCCGCGGGGGCCAGCGCCGGGTAGGAGGCCGGACGGACCTGGGACGGCGCGGGCAGCGGGATCCAGGGCTGGGCGCGCCACAGGTCGCCGCGGGTGTCCGGGTCGTCGGCGACGATGACGTCGAGCAGTTCGAGCAGGTCGGCCATGGTGCGGGTGTGGGGGACGACGACGTCCATGGTCGGGACGAGCGGCCAGTTGCCGCGCACCGAGATCACGCCGCGGCTGGGCGTGTAGGCGCACAGCGCGTTGTTGGAGGCGGGGGCCCGGCCCGAGGACCAGGTCTCCTCGCCGAGGCCGAAGGCGCCGAACGAGGCGGCCGTGGCGGTGCCGGAGCCGTTGGAGGAGCCGGAGCCGTAGGCGCTGGTCAGCCAGTCGGCGCTGTACGGGCTCTCCGCGCGGCCGTACACGCCGCGCTGCATGCCGCCGTTGGCCATCGGCGGCATGTTGGTCAGGCCGATGAGCACGGCCCCGCCGGCGCGCAGGCGCTCGATGGCGAAGGCGTCGCGCTGGGCCACGAGGTGCTCGAAGGCCGGTGAGCCGGCGGCGGCGGTGAGGCCCTCGGCGAGGTAGCTGTCCTTGGCGGTGTAGGGGATGCCGTCGAGGGGGCCGAGGGTCTCGCCGCGGGCGCGGCGGGCGTCGGAGGCCTCGGCCTCGGCGCGGGCGCGGGGGTTCGTCACGACCATCGCGTTGAGCGCGGTGGCGGTGCCGGGCCGGTCGTAGGCGTCGATCCGGGCGAGATAGGCGTCGAGTAGGCCGACCGCGGTGGTCTCGCCCTTCTCCAACGCCGCGCGCAGGTCGGCGATACCGGTCTCGACGACGTCGAATGCGCGTGTCATGCGGGTGCCTCCAGGGTTTTCGGTTGAACGGTCCGAGGTGTCGGGCCTCGAAGGTGCGGCGCTGGGCCGCTGGTGGGACGTGACCCCGCCCAGGGGCGGGGCCGCGGCGTCGCTCCTGCCGGCCGAGCGGTGCCGGCCGAGAGGTGCCGCCCGGGCCGACGCCGGCCACGGGACGGCGGGGCGAGCTCGTCCGAATAAAACTAACTTTGTTAGGAGCTGCTGTCGGTCTGGCAGGATAGCCCCCGGAAGCGGAGAGCGGAAGAGGGGATTTCGGTGGGCCGACCGAGCAGGGCATTGCTGACCCGCGAGCGGATTGCGCTCGCCGCGCTCCAGGTGGTGGACGAGGACGGCGCCGACGGCCTGACCATGCGGGCACTGGCGGAGCGGCTCGGGGTCAAGGCGGCCTCGCTCTACAACCACATCCAGAGCAAGGACGCGCTGGTCGACGCGGTCTCCGGGCTGGTCAACGGCGAGATCGACCACACGCCGCTGGGCGATCCCGACTGGCGGGCCGGCCTCGCGGCGTACGCGCGCGGCTACCGCGCGGTCTTCCTGAGGCACCCGAACGCCGTCGCCCTGCTCGCCCGCCGCCGCGTCGAAGCGGCCAGCGCGCTGCGTGGCTACGACGCGCTGCTCGCCCTCCTCCTCCGGGCCGGCCTCGGCCCCGCGGACGCGGCGGAGGTCGCCGCGGCACTGGACTACCTGGTACTCGGCTCCGCGCTGGAGACCTTCGCGGCCAGCTTCACCCGGGCACCGGCCGCGTACCGGCCGGAGTACCCGGCGCTCTCGGACGCCCTGGACAGCTCCTTCGCCCGCGGCGGCGGCGCCACGGGCCTCGACGACCGCGGGTTCGAGCTGGGGCTCGGTCTGCTGCTCGACGGAGTGGAGCGTCGGACCCCGTAGGGCCGGGGCGGGGCGCCGCTCCCGGGGAGGGGACCGAGGCTCGTGGTTCCCGACACCAGCGTGAGGGCACCGACCCCGAGCGCTCCGCAACCGGACGGGCGGGACGCCAGTAGAGCTGTCGGATTTGGCGTGCCCTGCGGCAGGTGCCGTCTCGTGTCAGCCCCTGGGGTGCCGCTGCCGCTGCGAACTGTCCGTCGCCATCGGGAGGTTGCGCAGTGTCAGCGCGGCCGGCGGAGGCAGCGGTCCGTTGGCCGCGTCGGCGCGGAACGACTGGAGCAGGTAGGCCACCAGGCGGCGGGACGCCGCACCGTCGTCCGGCAGGGCGGTCACCAGGGCGCAGTGTGCCAGCAGGACCACGGTGAGGTCGGAAGGATGGAAATCGGCCCGCAGCGCGCCCGAGGCCTGGGCCCTGCGCACCAGGGTCGTGAGGTCCCGCTCGGCCCGTCGCCGGGACGGCGCGTGCTCCGGCGCGCTGTCCGGGAAGGCCGTGACGAACGCGGCCGGGAACCCGCGCTCCTCCCGTTGCAGGGCGCAGACCGTCTCGACCAGCTGCTGGAAGCCCTGCCACGGGTCGGGGGCGGCCAGCGCCTCGGTGAGCGCCCGCGAGCAGGTCTCCATCTGCCGCGCGAACGCGCCCCGCACCAGGGCGTCCCGGGTCGGGAAGTGCCGGTACAGCGTCGCCACGCCGACCCCGGCCCGACGGGCCACGGTCGCCATCGGGGCGTCGATCCCGTGCTCCGCGAAGACCGCACGGGCGGCGACGAGGACGCGCTCCCGGTTGCGCCGGGCGTCCGCCCGCACCCCGTCCCGGGCTGTGATCCGAGAGGATTCCGCCATCACTGTCTCTCGCTTCCGGTCGAAACGGACGATTGCGTCCACTTGAGAGCCTACGGTCGCTGCCAGATCCCTACGGCCCCCGGCGGCAAGGCGGAACGATGAACGACCACATGATGAAGGCAGTGCTCTACGACCGCTACGGCGGCCCCGACGTGCTCTACACGGGCCGCGTGCCACGCCCCGAGCCGGCCCGCGGCGAGGTCCTCGTGAAGGTGCGCGCGTTCAGCGTCAACGGCGGCGAACTGGCCGTCCGCTCCGGCCGTCTCCGCCTCCTGAGCGGCCGGACGTTCCCCAAGCGCGTCGGCCTGGACTTCACCGGCGAGGTCGCCGCACTGGGAGCCGGAGTCACCCGGTTGGCGGCCGGCGACCGCGTCTGGGGAGTCCTGGGCCGCACCTCCGGGTTCGGCAGCGCCGCCGAGTACGTCACCGTGCCCGTCGAGCGGGTCGGTCGGCTCCCCGACGGCCTCGACCCGGTGCACGCCGCCGCGCTGCCCGTGGCCACCGCCGTCATCACCGCCCTGCGGGACAAGGCCGGGCTGCGCCCCGGCGAACGACTCCTCGTCCGGGGCGCGGCGGGCGGTGTCGGCAACGCCGCCGTCCAGCTCGGACGGGCGTACGGCGCCGAGGTCACGGCCCTCGCCCGCGCGGCGAGCCTCGACTTCGTCCGCGGGCTCGGCGCGCACCGGGCCGTCGACCATCGGACCGTGCGCTCGGCCGAGTTGGGCCGCTTCGACGTGGTCCTGGACGCCGTGGGGACCGACCTGCGGGCCTTCCGGCGCCTGCTGACCCCCGGCGGGCGCATGGTCGCCCTCGCCTTCGACCCGAAACGGCCCGCCGCGACATTCGGCTACGTCGCGGCCAGCACGGTCCACGGACACCGCCGGGTCCGCTTCTTCAGCGGCGACCCCAAGCGGGCGGACTTCGCCGACCTCGCCCGCCACGTGGCAGAGGGCAAGCTGCGCCCCGCGGTGGACACGGTCTTCCCCCTGGAGGAGACGGCGGCGGCGCACCGGGCGCTGGAGGCGGGCGGCGTCCGGGGCAAGTACGTGGTCAGGGTCGCGTAGGAGCCGGTGGAGGCGCTGGTCGCAGTCACCCGTACGGGTTCGTGCGGCCCCGTCTGAGCAACGGTTTCATCCGGCTGACCAGGGATTGTAGGACCAGTACGTCCACGTTCGGCGCAATCGCGGGTTGGGGCCGGTTGGCGGTGTCAGGCTGCGCCTCGTTCTTGATCGCGGCAGTGTCGGAGGCCCGGGGTTGTCGTCGCGCGTGGCGGTCCGCCGCCGGTCGTCATCGTCCCGTTCGCCGCTGTCGCAGGCCGCCTACGGCCGGCTGTTCTCCCTCAAGTCGAATGGCCCAGCATGACGCAGAGCACCGCCCAAGCTCCCGCTTCCACGGGCCCCCGGGGGCCCGACAACCTGCCCGGACGACGTGGCGCCGATCCGGCGCCGGCCATCGAGGCGGCTGCCGCCGTATGACGGGCCAAGGAGATGCCGAGGACCAGGACCCCACCGTCACCGACCCTGACCTCTACCGCATCGTCTTCGAGAACGCGCGCGTCCGGGTGCTCGAGTACTGCGACACCCCGGGGGTCAAGACCGGGCTCCACTACCACCCCGACAGCGTCATGGTCGTCCTGAGCACCTTCCGACGCCGCATGACCGAGGGCGACACCGTGGTCGAGGTCGAACGGACACGGGCACCTGAGGCGAACTGGCTGCCGGCCCGGACCCACGTCGGCGAGAACATCGGGACGACGGACACCCACATCATCTTCGTCGAACTCAAATGACCGGCTGCCTGGTGGGTGCCGCGTTCGCGCGAGCCTTGAAGAAGCCGATCAGTACGCGGCTCAGGAGTTCCGGCTGTTCCTCCGACAGAAAGTGGCCGGCGTCGGGGATCTCGACGAACCGGATGTCGGTCGCGAGGCCTTCGTTCGAGGCGCGGGACAGCGGCCGTCCGCCCGTGACCGTGGCGCTCCGCGACCGGTGCCGGCGCGGGGGTTCGGACGGCCGAGTCACGGTGCCACGGCAGAGGATGATCTGACATGTAGTCAAATCCATTGGGTGAGACGTCGGATGCTTCCTCGATGACCGACGGCGACCTGAAATTCCGTAATAAGTTGATTGCTGCTTCATGGGTGATCTGCGGCATACGGTCGTGTCAGCGCGGCCAACCCGCCTCCGCACGCACCCGCGAAGGAGCGCCACCCTGAACGCCCACGACGACGCCGACGGACCCCACCGCCCGCAACCCGGCCCCGAGCGGGAGCCCGGGCCGGCCCCGGCACCGCAGCCCTCCGCGGGCAAGCCGGCCGCCGGACCTCCGCCACCGCTCCCGCAGCCCGAGCAGCCCCGTGACGGCTACGTCTCGCTCGGCGCCCAC
>NZ_LFVW01001098.1:0-1901 GCF_001182915.1 Kitasatospora sp. MY 5-36 | reverse complement strand
GCTCCAGGAGCACGGCGCGCAGCATCACGCCGTCGCGCGGCGCGAGCGCGGCCTCGGCGGCGGTGGCCTGCTCGTCGACCAGCGCGTCCAGCCGCTCCCCGTCGAGGCCGGCCGCGTCCACCCGGGTCACCAGGTCCGCCGCGGCGACCGCCCAGGACGTGCCCGGCTCGGGCACCACCAGCTGCTCCTCGTCCTCCTCCAACCGTGCCCGCAGCACCTCGTGCCGGTCGAGGACCGCCTGCAGCGCGTCCGCCAGCTGCCCGGTGGTCAGGCCGGGCGGCGCGGTCAGCAGCATCGCCTGGCTGCCCGCGCGGGCCACCGAGCCCGCCCGCCGCGCGACCTCGCGCATCACCGGGGTCAGCGGGACCGGGCCGTAGGGGACGTCCTCGGCGTGCTGCGCCTTCGTCCCGTCGACCGGCCCGGCCACCCGTGCGAGCTCCGCGGGCGTGCACAGTTCGAAGACCTGGCGCGGGGAGATCGCCAGGCCGGCCTTGCCGGCCCGCCCGGCCAGCAGCATCGAGGTGATCGAGTCGCCGCCGAGGACGAAGAAGTCGTCCTCCGGGCCGACCTGTTCGAGGTTCAGCACCTCGGCGAACAGCCGGCACAGCAGCTCCTCCGCGTCGGTGGCCGCCTCGCGTCCGGCCGCCCGGCCGGCGAAGACGGGCCGGGGCAGGGCGGCCCGGTCGAGCTTGCCGTTCGCCGTCACGGGCAGTGCCCCGAGGACGGTCACCGAGGCCGGGACCAGGTAGTCGGGCAGCTTCCCGGCGAGGTGCTCCCGCAGCGCCTCCGGGTCGAGGGCGGACTCGTCGCCGCCGGCCGGCACGGCGTAGCCGGCCAGCCGCTTGTGGCCGTCCTCGTCCTCGACCGCGACGACGAGCGCCTGGGCGACGCCGGGGTGCGCGGCGAGCACGGCCTCGATCTCGGCCGGCTCGACGCGGAAGCCGCGGATCTTGAGCTGCTCGTCGGCGCGGCCGAGGAAGAGCAGCTGCCCGTCCGGGGTCCACTGCGCCAGGTCGCCGGTGCGGTACATCCGGGCGCCCTCGGGTTCGTCCTCGGCGGGGAAGGGGCAGGCCACGAAGCGCTCCGCGGTGAGTGAGGGACGGCCGAGGTAGCCGCGGGCCAGTCCGGCCCCGGCGAGGTAGAGCTCGCCGGTCATGCCGACCGGCACGGGCCGCAGGAAGGCGTCCAGGACGAACACCCTGGTGTTGTCCATCGGCCGCCCCAGCGGCACGGTGTCGGGCACCGCGTCCGGGTCGGTGAAGGGCAGCTGGGTGGTGAAGGCGGTGGGCTCGGTGGGGCCGGAGGTGGTGCGCACCACCATGCCGGGGTGGGAGCGCAGCAGGGTCCGTACGGCGTTCGCGGAGACGACGTCGCCGCCGGTGGAGACCTCGCGCACGCCGCCGAAGATGTGCGGGGCCTGCTCGGCGAGCACCCGGAAGTGCCCGGCCGTGGCGTGCACGTTGGTGACCTGCTGGGCCGCGATCAGCCGGCCGCGTTCGACGGTGTCGATGTCCCCGGGGGGCACCAGCACCAGCCGGCCGCCGTGCAGCAGCGTCGTCCAGATCTCGTAGGTGGAGGCGTCGAAGGCGTGGTTGGCCTGCACCAGCACCCGCTCCAGGGCCCCGCTGGACCAGCACTCGTCGAGGCAGAAGGCGAGGACGCTGCCGTAGGTCACCGCGACGCCCTTCGGCAGGCCGGTGGACCCGGAGGTGTAGATGACGTACATGAGGTTCTCCGGCCGGACCGGCACCGGCGGGAAGGCCCCGGCCTCCGCGTCCGCGTCCGTCTCCTCGGCGGGCTCCGCCGCCAGGCGCAGCACCTCGGCGGGGGCGAACAGTCCGGCGTCGGCCAGGCCCCGCCCGGCGTTGGGCGCGGTCTTCGACACCCTGATGGTCTTCCAG
>NZ_LFVW01001097.1:0-1905 GCF_001182915.1 Kitasatospora sp. MY 5-36 | reverse complement strand
CGGGCCGCGCGGGCCGCTCCGGCCGCCTCGAACCCTTCCGCGTCGTCGGCGACGCCGCCGTCGTCAACCCGCTCGTGGCCCGTCCGCACGCCCGGGATGCGGCCCGAGGCCTCGGCGCGCGCGTCGGCTCGTTCGCCGGCAGCGTCGGCAGGCCCGTCGACAGACCCGCCCACGCTGTCGTCCCCGCGGCCTCCGTCGCGTTCGCCGCCATGGCCAGAGTCGCGTTCGTCGCCGTGGCTGCTGTAACTACCGTGGCTGCCGTCCTGGTCCTCGTGGTCGTCGCCGAGGTGGTCACTGTGGTGGTCACGGCCGTCCTCGCCGCGCTGGTCGGCGCACAGCTCGGCGCGGCCGTCGGAACGATCGGCGGCAGGCCCGCGGGCCGGGTCCACGCTGCGGGACGTGTCCGGTTCAACCGGTCGGGGAGGCTCAAAACCAGCCATGGCTCACGGCTCTTCGATGGAGAGGGGCCGACAGGAGAGGAGGACAACGCTGCCCGGGCAGCAGGCCCGCCCACGGGATGACGTCGGTCTGCGCCGCGCAGCACCGTATGTGACCTGTTCCTTTCAGAGTACGACGGGCTTGGGGCCCCGCCCAGCGAGGAAGCCCCGGAGCGACGTTCTTCCCGCGAAAGGGGGATGCGCCCGCCGAGGCTGTGCGCCCCGCCCACAGGCGATCGCGCCCCCTCCGGAAAGGAGGTTCCCTGGAGCTTGACTGAGCGGACCGGGCGGCGCAACAGCCCCACGGGACACCGTGACCGGACTGTCATGGATCGGCGACGATCCGTTGCGGCGCGTCGCGAACCGTGACGTCCGACCTGCCCCGACAGTCCCGGTGAACCCGTGCCTCACCGCCCGCCACGGGGGTGCGGAGGCCGTTTCAGCCAACGCGTACGGCTTCGCGACGCCGTCTGGCATTTGCCATATGCATAGGCGCGGCCGCTGGCACCATGCTCGGCATGTCCCTGCTCCTGTTCGACCTCGACAACACCCTGCTGCCCCGGGACGCCGCCTACCGGGCCTGGGCGCAGGACTTCCTGTCCGAGCACGACCTCCCGCCGGTCGACCTCGACTGGTTCGTCACCCTCGACGGCGGCGGCTACGTACCGCGCAGCACCGTACTGTCGGCGGTCCGGCGGCGCTACGGGCTGGACGTCTCCGCCGACTTCCTGACCGCTCACTACCGACGCGGCATCAACTCCCACATCCACTGCCCGCCCCGGCACATCGAGGCGCTCCGGGTCGCCCGGGCCGCCGGGTGGACGCTGGGGATCGTCAGCAACGGCGGCACCCGGCCGCAGTTGGAGAAGATCCGGCGGACCGGGCTCGGCCCCCTGGTCGACGGCTGGGTCATCTCCGAGGAGGCCGACTGCGTCAAACCGGACCCGCTGATCTTCGAGATGGCGGCCCAGCGGTGCGGCATCGCCCCCACCGGGGACTGGGCCGAGCACACCTGGATGATGGGGGACCACGCGCCCGCCGACATCGCCGGTGCCGAACTCACCGGACTGCGCAGCGTCTGGCTGCACCACGGCCGGCCGTGGGCGGAGAGCGGCTACCGGCCGACGCTGAAGGCGGCCGGTCTGCCGGAGGCCGTCGGCCAGGTCCTCGCCGCGCGGAACGCGCCCTCGCCGCGGCCGGACGTCCGCTCCGGCGGGCCGCTCCGGAAGGCCGCGGCGGGAGCACCGGTTCACGCGACGGCGCTGGTCGGCGCACGGTCCGGCGCACGTCCCGCGGTGGCCGCCGTGGACGGCCCGAGTGCATCCGTTCCCGCGGCCGCCGGGACCGCCGGCCAGGCCACCGCCGCAGGTGGGCCGGGTGTCCGAAACCGATCCGGCGGGTTTGCCCTGATCGCCGAGGCCCGTCCGGAGACCGGCCCGGGCTCCGGGACCAGGACGGGGAGCAGACC
>NZ_LFVW01001096.1:0-1910 GCF_001182915.1 Kitasatospora sp. MY 5-36 | reverse complement strand
CCCGGCTCGGCTGCCAGGTCTGGCTGGTGCCCGCGCTGCGCGAGTACGGCTCGCTGCCCGCCGCCCCGATCACCGGCGGCGACCACCTGTGGGGCTTCCCCTGCCTGCGGCTCGGCAGCCCCGCGATGCGCCGCCCCGGCTGGGCCGCCAAGCGCGCCCTGGACGTCACCGCCGCCGCGGTCGGCCTGCTGCTGCTCGCCCCCGTCCTGGTGCTCTGCGCCCTCGCCGTCCGCTTCGACACCGGCCCCGGCGTGCTCTTCCGCCAGCAGCGCACCGGCCTGGACGGCCGGGTCTTCACCGTCCTCAAGTTCCGCACCCTGCGCCCGAGCAACGAGCACGAGTCCGCCACCCGCTGGAACATCTCCCAGGACCACCGGATGGGCGCCGTCGGCCGGCTGCTGCGCAAGAGCTCGCTGGACGAGCTGCCCCAGCTGTGGAACGTCCTGCGCGGCGACATGAGCCTGGTCGGCCCGCGCCCCGAACGGCCGTACTTCGTCATGCGGTTCGGCCAGGCCTACCCCGAGTACGCGGACCGCCACCGCGTCCCGGTCGGCCTCACCGGCCTGGCCCAGGTCAACGGCCTGCGCGGGGACACCTCCATCGAGGACCGGGCCCGCTTCGACAACCGCTACATCGAGAGCTGGAGCCTCTGGCAGGACGTCAAGATCCTGTGCCGCACCGCGGCCCTGATGCTCCACCCGGACGGGAGCTGACCCCTTCGTGGCCCTGACCCTCCCCGCCTTCCCCCGCCCGGCCTTACGGGCGGCCCTACCCGCGCTCACCGAGCGCACCAGCCCGCTGGCCGCCGCCACCGTCCTGCTGGTCTGCGTGCCCACCGGGGAGAAGGACGTCGCCGCCGCCGTCCACGTCACCGCCGCCGACCTCGCCTCGCTGGCCCTGGTCGCCCTCACCGCGCTCAACCTGCTGCGCGGGCGGCTGCCCGCGGTCAGCCGCACCACCTGCGCGCTGTTCGGCGGGATCGTGGTCGCCGCCGCCGTCGCCACCCTCGGCTCGACCGACCCGGCCGCCAGCGTCACCGGCTTCGTCCGGCTCGCCCAGGTGTTCGTCCTGGTCCCCGCCGCCGTCCTCTGCGCCCTGCGCGACCGCACCGACCAGCGCCTGGTGCTCGGCTCCTTCGTCCTCGCCGCGCTGATCCAGGGCGTGGTCGGCGCGAAGCAGTACCTCACCCACACCGGCGCCTCCTACACCGGCCAGCCGATCCGGGCCGTCGGCACCTTCGGCGCGCTCGACATCATGGCGATGTCCAGCGTGGTCAGCTTCGGCCTGCTCGCCGCCCTCGCCCTGGCCCTCGGCGAGCGAGGCCCCGGGGGAAACGCCCGGCTGCGCCGCGCGATGTTCGCCGCCGCCGCCTTCCTCGCCTTCCCGCTGGCCGTCTCCTTCAGCCGCGGCAGCTGGATCGCCACCGGCCTCGCCGCCACCGTCCTGCTGCTGCGCGTCGACGCCCGGCTGCTGCTGCGCGGAGCCGTCCTCGGCCTGGCCGCCGCGGTCGTCCTGGTCGGCGGCCTCGGCCTCGGCGGCTCCGGCGTCACCAAGCGGCTCAGCTCGATCGGCTCCGTCTCCGCCGCCCCCGACCAGTCCGTCTCCGACCGGTACGACCTGTGGTCCACCGCCGGACGGATCTGGCAGGACCACCCCGTGCACGGCGCCGGCCCCAAGGCCTTCCAGCAGCTGCGCGACAGCCACGCCCCGCTGCGGCTGTCCTCCGGCAGCGACGCCGCCGACGCCACCATCGGCTTCCAGCGCGAACCGCTGCTCTCCCCGCACAACATGTACTTCCTGGTGCTCAGCGAGCAGGGCCTGATCGGCATCACCGCCTACGCCACGCTCTTCCTCGCCCTGCTGATCGGCTGCCTGCGCCACCGCCGCGGCGACCAGTTCGGCGGCGCGGA
>NZ_LFVW01001095.1:0-1936 GCF_001182915.1 Kitasatospora sp. MY 5-36 | reverse complement strand
CCGCCGATGCGGCGGAAGTGGCGGCGCGGACGCCGTCGTTCGGGGCCGGCGCTGTCGCCCCCTCTGCTGTCGACACCGCTGCCGCCGGGCCCGCCGCAGCGGTCTCGTGGGCCGAACCGCCGCTCGGCATCCTGATCGGCGGCAGCCCCGGGCCCGCCGAGGCCCTCGGCCGACCGGAGGAGCGCGCACCGGTCCGCGTGGCGGCCCAGCCGATCCGGGTCGGCCGCGGCACCTGCCTGGTGGTACTGCCCTCCTGGCGGCCCGCCATCGCCGTCTCGGTGCCGACCGAGCAGCTGCTGTCCGCCACCGGGCTCGACCTCGAGCAGCTGGCCGGCGCCCAGCTGACGGTGCTGATGAACCCCGCCGCACTGCACGACCGGGAGCTGGAGCTGCACGGCTGGGAACCCGGTCCGGCCGGGCGGCCCCGGCGCGGCGGACGCACCTGACCGCTCCGCCGGGCCCGTTCGGCGACTGGCCGAGCGGGCCTGGCGGGCTTGGCCGGCCTGGTGGGTCTGGCGGGCCGAGCAGGTCTGGCGGACTCGGCGGGCCTAGCGGGTGGCCGGGGCGTTCGGGATGTACCCGAGGTCGACGGGCACCGGCGGCCGCCCGTCCACGGCCCAGCCCGTGCGGACCGCGTCCAGCAGTTCCGGCAGCGCGGGCGGCCAGAGCGCGTCGGCGTTCTCGTCGGCGAGGTCGGCCGGGGTCCACCAGCGCCAGTCCAGGATCCGGTCGACGGCGTGCACCGCGCTGACGTCGCCGACCGGACCGCGGTGCGGGCCGCCGGTGAGGTAGATGTGCTCGTGCTGGCGGACCGGGGTGCCGTGCCAGGTGAAGTCGTGCTCCCAGGTGCAGAGCAGCGGGCCGGGTTCGAGGTCGCTCCAGCCCGTCTCCTCCCACAGCTCGCGCCGGGCGCCGTCCCACGGGGTCTCGCCCGGTTCCAGGCCGCCTCCCGGCATGGTCCAGTGCACGCCGACCTCGTCGTTGTCCGAACGGAGCAGGAAGACCGAGCCGTTCCCGTCCAGGACCACCGTGCGGGCGGCCTGCCTCGGCCTGCGTTTGCGGGGGCGCAGCAGATTTCGCATCGGGTCACTCTCCCAGCGACGTCCGGGGCCGTCGAGCGGTTTCGGCACTCCGGTCGGGTGCACGAGCCGGCCGGTCCGTCGTGGCGGGCGCCGGGCCCACCGGTCCGCCGTACCCTGACGGCCATGCCCGCACCCGCGATCATCTTCCCCGCCGATCCGCTCAACCCGCGCCGGCCCGACCCGCACTTCGCCTGGGAGGCCAGGACCCTGCGGGAGTTGGGCGGCGAGCTGCACCTGGTCGACCACGACGGGCTGCTCGCCGGGCGGGCCGAGGAGGCCGTGCTGCGGGTGCCGCGGGACAGCGGCCCGCTCTGGTACCGGGGTTGGATGCTGCCCTCCGCCCGGTACGCCGACTTCGCCGCCGCGCTCACCGCCCGCGGCGGCACCCTGCTGACCAGCACGCCCGGGTACGCGGCCGCCCATGAACTGCCCGGCTGGTACGGCGTGTTCGAGGGCGCGACCCCGGCCAGCGCGTGGATCCCGTCCGAGGGACCGGTGGCGCCCGGGCCGGCGGAGCTGGCGGAGGCCGCGGCCCGGCTCGGCGGGCGCGGGCCGGCGATCGTCAAGGACTACGTGAAGTCGCGCAAGCACGAGTGGTACGAGGCCTGCTACGTACCCGAGTTGGCCGACCTGGCGGCCGTCGGCCGGGTGGTCGGACGGTTCGTCGAACTACAGGGCGAGTTCCTGGCGGGCGGCGTGGTGCTGCGGCGGTACGAGGAGTTCAAGGGCGCGGACCTCCCGGCGGCGGGACCGGTCGGCGCGAACGGCGCGCACGGTGCGAGCCGTACGGGCGGTGCGGCCTGTACGGCTGGTGCGGCCGGGCCGGAGCGGGCGGACGGCGGCGCGCCGGGGAG
>NZ_LFVW01001094.1:0-1942 GCF_001182915.1 Kitasatospora sp. MY 5-36 | reverse complement strand
GCGAGGCCGGTCCGGAAGGCGCCCGGTTCCGCGTCGCGGGAGTCCCGGTGCTTGGGCAGGCCGCCCTCGCCGTAGATGAGGACGACCCGGCCGGCCGCGAGCGCCGCCGCGGCCGCGTCGAGGGCTTCGGCCGCCCGGGCCGTGCCGCGGTGGACGGGGATGTGCCCGCCGGAGCGCAGCACTCCGCCGAGCACCGGTACCCGCCACAGTCCGGCGGTCGCCATCACCACCGGCTCGGTGCCCAGGCGGCGCAGCGCGGCCAGCACCACGCCGGGGTCGGCGGCCGAGGTGTGGTTGGCCGCGACGACGCTGCCCGGGACGACCGGGCCGGGTGTCTCGGAGGTGACGGAGAGGCGCCCGAGGACGGGCACCAGGGCGGCGGCGATCCGACTGAGCATGGCGGGCCCTCCGTGGCCTCCGGCGTCGTGGGACCGCCATCGTCCCGGCACACCGGCCCCGCCCGCCTGAGTAGCGGTACTCAAACGGGACCGGGTGCCGGCCGCCGGGTCAGCCGCGCTGCACGGTGACCCGGTCCACGGCGGTGCCGTCCTCGGTGAGCGAGCGCACCTCCATCCGGGCGGGCCTGCCCGCGACGGCGGGGGTCACGTCGACCGCCACCAGGCAGTAGCCGGTGTACCGGACCCTGGACCAGGTGACCTTGACGGTCTGGTTGTGGCCGCTCCGGTCGGAGACCACCATCGGCACGGGCTTGTCGTTGGCGCTCTCGTGCCCGAGGTAGGTGTCGGCGGCGGGGAAGGAGTAGAGCCCGCCGCCACCGCCGCCCGCGACGACGTAGGTGGTGCCGTCCTTGACCGGGTCGACGGTGTCGCCGGAGGCGACCTTGCGGGTGGGCTTGCCGGCCCGGATGGGGTCGGTCCGCTCGTAGACGTGGTTGTGGCCGCTGAGCACCAGGTCCACCTGGTACTTGTCGAACAGCGGGGCCCAGTCCTGCTGCGCGCCGAGTTCGGCCCCGTTGTCGTGGCAGGTGGAGTACGTGCACTGGTGCAGGTAGACGACGATGAAGTCGATGCCGGTGTCGGCGCGGAGCGCGGCGAGCCGGCTCTCCAGCCACTTCTTCTGCTTGCCCTTGGTGTAGTCGAGGTTGGCGGGGGTGTTGTAGCAGACGTCGTTGCCGTCGAGGCTGATCAGGCCGACGTTCTGGTAGCGCCAGGAGTAGATGCCGGTGGACTGGCTCCAGGCGTTGTCGGGCGTGGTGAAGCGGGCGCGCATGCCGCCGTAGCCGTCGGTCCCGTACCAGGGCTCCATCTCGTGGTTGCCGATCGCCGGCATCCACGGGGTCCGCGCGGCGACGGGTTCGTTCTGTACGAAGAAGGAGTCCCACAGGCGGGCGTCGTACGCGTCGCTGGTCTTGCCGCTGCCGCCGGCGTTGGCGTAGGAGAGGTCGCCCATGTGGAGGTGGAAGGCGGGGTCGAGGCCGGCGATCAGGTTTCCGGTGGCCGCCGCGTTGTACCCGATGCCCTGGTCGCCGAAGGCGGTGAAGGTGAATCCGGCGCCGCGGCCGGGGGCGGGCGCGGTGCGGAAGCTCGCCACGTCGCCGAGCCGGGCGCCCTGGCCGGCCGGGTCGTAGCCTTGGTGGCCGACGACGTAGTAGTAGGTGGTGTCCGGGATCAGCTGGTCCAGCCGCGCGTGCAGGTAGTACTGGGTGACGGTGGTGGGCTTGACGAGGGGCTGGTCCTCGACCGGCTTCTGCCAGGAGAGCTTGCTGACCAGGGTGCGGACCTCGGCGGCGATCGGGGCGCCGTAGTCGCCGGGCTGGACGCCGATGCGGACGAACGGCGCGGTCACCGCGTCCGGCACCTGCCAGGAGACGACGACCTGCTGGGACGGGTCGGCCCCGTAGGCGAGGTGCCGGCCGAAGGGGCGCAGCGCGGACCCGGCGGTCCGCTCGCTCCGGGGCGCGGGGACGGTCGGGGCGGCGGGG
>NZ_LFVW01001093.1:0-1962 GCF_001182915.1 Kitasatospora sp. MY 5-36 | reverse complement strand
CGTCCCGCCGCGACCGGGCGCAGCTCCACCGCCTCGACCAGCCCCACCGGCTCCCCCGAGGCGTCGAGCAGGGCCAGCGGGAGGCCGTCGTCCGAGGCGGGCCCGGCCTGCACCCGCAGGGACGTCCGGCCGCCGGCCGGAGCGGCCGTCAGGGACACTCCGCGCCAGCGCACCGGCTGTACGGGCCGCCCCTCGTGGCCCGGGGCGGCGGCGATCAGACCGTGCAGGGAGGCGTCGAGCAGGGCGGGGTGCAGCCGGTAGGACCCGGCGTCGGCCTCCGCCGGCTCCGGCAGGACGGCCTCGGCGTACTGCCCGCCGTCGGCGCCCCGCCAGGCGGCCCGCAGGCCCTGGAAGGCCGGCCCGGGCTGGTGGCCGCGCAGGGCGAGGTCCTCGTACATCCGGGTCGCCGGCACCGGCGTCGCGCCGGTCGGCGGCCAATCGGTGGCGGCCCGGTTCCGGAGCGGGGCCGGGGCCGGGGCAGGGATGTGGTCGGCGCTCAGGGTGCCGGTGGCGTGCTCGATCCACTCGCCGCCGCCGGTCGCCCGGCCCGAGATCCGGCAGGTCCGCAGCCCGTCGACGTCCGCGCCGGACACCCGTACGCGCAGGTCGACGGCGCCGTCCGCGGGCAGTTCCATCGGGGTGGCGACGGTCAGTTCCTCGATCCGCGCCGTCCCGGCCTTCGCTCCCGCGTGCAGGGCCAGCTCCAGGAAGGCCGTGCCCGGCACGACGACCGTCCCGGCGAGGACGTGGTCGGCCAGCCAGGGGTGGCTGCGGGCCGACAGTCGTCCGGTGAACACCGTCTCGCCGTCGCCGAGTTCGACGGCCGCGCCGAGCAGGGGGTGCTCGGCCGGCGCCTGGCCGAGGTCGGCCGTGCCGGTCGGCCCGGCCGCTCCGGTGAGCCAGTAGCGGCGGCCCTGGAAGGGGTAGGTGGGCAGGTCGACGTGGCCGGCCGCCGCACCGGTGAGGCGCTCCCAGGCGACGGGCAGACCGCGGACGTGGGCCTCGGCGGCGGAGGTGAGGAAGCGGCGCAGGCCGCCGTCGTCGCGGCGCAGCGAGCCGGTGACGATCCCGTCGACACCGGCCTCCTCCAGGATCTGGCCGATGCTGCCGCCCAGCACCGGGTGCGGGCCGACCTCGACGAAGGTGGTGTGGCCGGAGGCGACGAGCGCCTGGACGGCCTCCTGGAAGCGCACGGTGTGCCGCAGGTTCCGGTACCAGTAGGCCGCGTCCAGCCCGGCGCCGTCCTGCCAGTCGGCGGTGACCGAGGACATCAGCGCGATCCCGCCGCCGCGCGGCGTCAGCGGCGCCAGCCCGGCCAGGAGCTCCGCCCGGATCGGTTCGACCGCCGGGCAGTGCGAGGCGAAGGCCGCCGGGATCACCCGGGCGTTGACGCCCTCGGCCCGGTACCCGTCGACCAGGGCGGCGATCGCGTCCGGGGCGCCGGCCACGGCGGTGACGGCCGGTCCGTTGACCGCGGCGATGCTCAGCGCGCCGAGGCGCTCCCGCACCCGCGCGGCGGGCAGCGGGACGACGGCCATCGCCCCCCGGCCCATCAGGTCGACGGCCAGGCGGCTGCGCAGCGCGATGGCGCGGGCGCCGTCCTCCAGGGAGAGCGCCCCGGCCACGACGGCGGCGGCGAGCTCACCCTGGGAGTGGCCGACCACGGCGTCCGGGACGACCCCGGCCTCCCGCCACAGCTCGGCCAGCGACACCATCACCGCCCACAGCGCGGGCTGCACGACGTCGATCCGGTCGAGCGGGGACGCGCCGGTCCGGGCGTCGGACGCGGCGTCCGTCCGGGCGTCGGACGCGGCGTCCGTCCGGGCCTCGGCCGGGGCGTCGGCCAGGACGTCGGCCAACGACCAGTCGACGTACGGCGCGAGCGCCCGCTCGCACTCGGCCAGGCGGGCCGCGAACACCGGGCTCTCGGCGGCGAGTCGCGCCGCCATCCCGCGCCACTGG
>NZ_LFVW01001092.1:0-1544 GCF_001182915.1 Kitasatospora sp. MY 5-36 | reverse complement strand
GGCGCCGAGGATGCCCTGACCTGATCGGTCGGTGACCTTCCCTGTCGACAAATATGTTGATCGAGAACGTCGTTGTGCCCGCACGCGCAATCCGACCGGATAACAGAAAGCGGCCCGGGACTTTCTGGTCGACCGTCAGCTTGTGTGGGACTTGAGGGGATTGATAACGATCCAGATACGGAATCGTCCTGATTTCGCATGGGGGTTTCCGGGCCTCTGGGGCTCAATAGGATTCGTCTGGTTCATACCCGTAGCAGTGCCACAGGGGGCACGCGCGGAACGGCAAGTCGGCGGGCCGCCCACTCGGTGCGGCCCGGCCCGGAGGGATCCCAGATGTTCCAGAGGCAGGGGCGGAGTCTGTCCCGGATAACCACTGTCATGCTCACGACCAGCTTGGTGCTTGGCGGAGGCCTGTTCGCGGCCGGTGCGGCGGTCGCGGCCGGCGCCCCGACCTCGGGCGTGACGGCGGAAGTCCAGAACGAGATGCTCGGCGAGAAGATCGACGTCGAGGGCAAGGGCACCGTCGACGGCGGCCTGTTCACCCTCAAGACGGCTGCCGGGGAGAAGCTCCGGACGTACTGCATCGACTTCGACAACCCGGTCTACCTGGACAGCGGCGCCAAGTACCACGAGGCGGACTGGGCGTCGAGCTCGCTCAACAGCAACGCGAACGCCCCCAAGATCCGCTGGATCCTGGACAACTCGTACCCGCAGGCCAGCCTGACGTCCCTCGCGACGGCCGCCGGCGTCGACAGCCTGACCGACGCGGACGCCGCCGCCGGCACCCAGGCCGCGATCTGGAAGTTCTCGGACAACAAGAACGCCGTCCCGCGCAACGACAAGGCCAAGAAGCTGCGCGACTACCTCGTCGGCGACGCCAACAAGGGCGTCGCGGCCGAGCCGAAGCCCTCGCTGACCCTCTCCCCGGACTCGGTCTCCGGGAAGTCGGGCGGCAAGCTCGGCCCGTTCCTGCTGAACTCCAGCGCGAACGAGGTCAAGCTGACCGTCACCGGCGACGCCGCGGACAAGATCAAGCTGCTGGACAAGGACAGCAAGCCGGTCAATGGCAGCCTGGCCGGTCCGATCGGCAAGGACACCCCGCTGTTCCTGGACGTGCCGGCCGGCACCCCGGACGGCAAGGCCGCCATCAACGCCACCGCCGAGGCCACCGTGCTCAGCGGCCGGGTCTTCATGAGCGGCGTGGACTCCCGCGGCCGCCACAGCCAGACCATGATCCTGGCCGGCTCCACCAAGGTGAACGTCGCCGGCGGCGCCAAGGCCACCTGGAAGCAGGGCAAGGGCGCGCTGGTCGACAGCACCGCCAAGGAGGAGTGCGCCACCGGCGGCGTGCGGGTGTCCGTCACCAACAGCGGTGACGAGGCCGCCACCGTCACGGTCGGCAAGCAGCAGGTCGCCGTCCAGCCGGGCAAGACCGAGAGCGTGCTCGTCAAGGTCGAGGAGAAGGCGCACTACGACTTCACCGTGACCGGCCCGAACGGCTACACCAAGCAGTTCACCGGCGTCCTGGACTGCAAGGTCGGCGT
>NZ_LFVW01001091.1:0-383 GCF_001182915.1 Kitasatospora sp. MY 5-36 | reverse complement strand
CCGCCCCCGGCCCCGACCCCCCCCGCCGCGACCGGCACGCCGTCCGGCACCCCGAGCGCGGCCCCGTCGGGCACCCCGAGCACCGGCGCCGGCCAGCCGACCCCGGCGACCACCAGCGCCGCCCCGGGCACCGGTGGCCTGGCCCAGACCGGTGCCAATGACTCCACCCCGATCCTCGCCGCCGTCGCCGGTGGCCTGGTCGTGGCCGGTGGCACCGCCGTCTTCGTCCTGCGCCGCCGCGGCCGCCACGGTCGCACCACCGCCTGAACCGCCTGAACCGTCCGAACCGCCTGAGGTGCCCGAAGCGCCCGAAGCGACGGAACCGCCCGAGCGGGCCGGGGGTCACCGCCCTCCCGAGGCCCTGAGAGCGGCACCGGCCCGGC
>NZ_LFVW01001090.1:0-1972 GCF_001182915.1 Kitasatospora sp. MY 5-36 | reverse complement strand
TCACCCGGGTCGCCCGCGAGGTGGGCACCGACGGACGGCTCGGCGGCCAGGCCCGGGTACCCGGCGTGGACGGCACCTGGCAGGACCTCACCGAGTCGGTGAACGAACTGGCCAACAACCTGACCCGGCAGGTGCGCGCGATCGCCCAGGTCGCCACCGCGGTCACCAGGGGCGACCTGAGCCTGCGGATCGACGTGGACGCCGCGGGCGAGCTCGACGAGCTCAAGGACAACATCAACCAGATGATCGCCAACCTGCGCGAGACCACCCGCACCAACCAGGAGCAGGACTGGCTCAAGACCAACCTGGCCCGGATCTCCGGCCTGCTCCAGGGCCGCCGGGACCTGGAGGCCGTCGCCTCGCTGATCATGACCGAGCTGACCCCGGTGGTCTCGGCCCAGCACGGCGCCTTCTTCCTCGCCCAGCCGGCCGGCCGCACCGCCGAGCTGATCACCGAGGACGACGACGAGAACGACACCGTGCTGCGCCTGATCGGCAGCTACGGCTACCAGCGGCGGGCTATGCCGACCACCTTCCGGCCCGGCGAGTCGCTGATCGGCCAGGCCGCGGTGGAGAAGTGGGCGATCATCCTCAAGGAGGCGCCGCCCGGGTACCTGAAGATCGCCTCCGGCCTCGGCGAGGCCTCCCCGGCCCACATCGTGGTGCTGCCGGTGCTGTTCGAGGGCCGGCTGCTGGGCGTGATCGAGCTGGCCACCTTCAGCTCCTTCACCACCGTCGCGCTGGACTTCCTGAACCAGATCGCCGACCTGATCGGCGTCACCGTCCACACCATCAGCGTCAACACCAAGACCGAGGGCCTGCTGCTGGAGTCCCAGCGGCTGACCGCCGAACTCTCGATGCGGTCCGCCGAGTTGGAGGCCCGCCAGGAGGAACTGGAGCGCACCAACGAGGAGTTGCAGGAGAAGGCCGAGCAACTCGCCCAGCAGAACCGCGATATCGAGATCAAGAACGGCGAGATCGAGGAGGCCCGGCAGGTCCTGGAGGAGCGCGCCGAGCAGCTCGCCCTGGCCTCCCGGTACAAGAGCGAGTTCCTCGCCAACATGTCGCACGAGCTGCGCACCCCGCTCAACTCGCTGCTGATCCTGGCCAAGCTGCTCTCCGACAACAACGAGGGCAACCTCTCGCCCAAGCAGGTCGAGTTCGCCGACACCATCCACGGCGCGGGCTCCGACCTGCTCCAGCTGATCAACGACATCCTCGACCTGTCCAAGGTCGAGGCCGGGAAGATGGACGTCCGCCCGGCCCGAATCGCCCTGGTCCAGCTGGTCGACTACGTCGAGGCCACCTTCCAGCCGGTCGCGCTGGACAAGAACCTGGACTTCGCCGTCCGGGTCTCGCCCGCCCTGCCGGTCACCCTGCACACCGACGAGCAGCGGCTCCAGCAGGTGCTGCGCAACCTGATCTCCAACGCGGTGAAGTTCACCGACGCCGGAGCCGTCGACTTCTCGATCCGCCAGGCCGGCCGGGAGGTCCCGCAGCACGTGCGCGAGCGGCTGCTGGAGTCCGGCTCGATCCAGGGCCCGGACGACGAGCTGATCGCCTTCTCGGTCTCCGACACCGGCATCGGGATCCCCGACAACAAGCTGCGGGAGATCTTCGAGGCGTTCAAGCAGGCCGACGGCACCACCAGCCGCAAGTACGGCGGCACCGGCCTCGGCCTGTCCATCAGCCGGGAGATCGCCCGGCTGCTCGGCGGCGAGATCCACGCCGAGAGCGAGCTGGGCAAGGGCTCGACCTTCACGCTCTACCTGCCGCTGCGCACCGAGGCCCCGGAGCCCGTCGGCGACCCGCGCCAGGGCGCTCCGGGCAGCCTGGCGCCGCGGGCCTCGGTCGGGGTGACCCCGGTGGGCCTGCCGGTGCCGGTCGGCGAGAACCCGGCCGACCACTGGGCCCAGGAGGTCCGCGAACTGGCCGAGGAGCGCCGCCGCGGCGCGGTGGAGCGCCGGCGCAG
>NZ_LFVW01001089.1:0-1985 GCF_001182915.1 Kitasatospora sp. MY 5-36 | reverse complement strand
CCGAGCGACCGACCGCACGCAGCCCGCCACTCGCCGCACGCCACACGCCGCCCGAGCAGCCGACCGCACCCGCCGCCCCCGCGCGGCCGACCGACCCTGCCACCCGATCAGCCGCCCGGGCCGTCCACCGGCCCCGAGGGAGGGATCCACCCCCGTGACCATCCGCAGCCTCCGCACCCAGCTCGCGGACGACCCCGACGTGGGCGCCGGCAACGTCCTCACCGCCCGGATCGCGCTCGGGCTCGACCTGGACGTACCGCTGCTCAGCTTCGACACCCCGGTGGACGACCACCCCGCCTGGCAGCCGTTCACCCTGCGCGAGCTGGACCGCGCCGTCCGGGCCCGCGCCGCCGCACTGCACGGCCTGGGCATCACCCGGCGCGACCCGGTGGTGGTGTACGCGAGCGACGCCGCCGACCACGTGCTCGCCTTCCTCGCCCTGGCCCGGCTCGGCGCCGTCCCCGCGCTGCTCAACCCCAACCTGGACGGCGAACGGGCCGCCCGCTACATCGCCCGCCTCGGCGCGGCCGGCGTCCTCGCCGACCCCGCCCACCTGGCCGCACTGGCCGGCCACGACCCGGGCGCGCCGCTGCTGCCCGAGATCGCCACCCTCGGCGCCGGCGACCCGGACGCCGCCCCGGAGCCGTACCGGCACTGGTCCGGCGACCCGGTGGCGATCACCCACTCCTCCGGCACCACCGGCATGCCCAAGGCCGTCGTCCACTCCCACGCGAGCCTGTACGCCGCGATCCGCCACCGGCTGCGGCTGCCCCGCCCGCAGGGCCAGGACCGGATGCTCAGCGCGCTGCCCGCCCCGCACGCCGCCACCCTGATCGCGCTCAACCTCGCGCTCAGCTCGCACACCGAACTCGCCGTGCTCTCCCGGCAGTCCGGCGACGGCGTACTGGAGGCCGTCGAGCGGTGGCGGCCCACCGGGGTGATCGGCTTCGCCGCCACCTGGGCCGACCTCGCCCGGCACGACCTCGCCGCCCGCGACCTGACCTCCGTGGCGCTCTGGTGGAACACCGGCGACTGCGCCCACGAGGTGCACATCCGCCGCCTGATCGCCACCGGCAGCCGGGAGACCGTCACCCGGGCCGGCCGCACCCGGCTGCCCGGCTCGCTGTTCGTGGACGGCCTCGGCTCCACCGAGATGGGGCACTCGCACTTCTTCATCACCCACGGCCCCGGCACCGAGCGCTACGGCCGCTGCGTCGGCCGCCCGCACGCCTTCGTCGACTGCGAGGTGGTCGGCCCGGACGGCGAGCCGCTCGGGCCCGGCGAGGTCGGTGAACTCGCCACCGCCTCACCGACCCTGGCGCTCGGCTACTGGAACGACTCGGCCACCACCTTCCGCACCCGGCTGCGCGGCCGCTTCCTCACCGGGGACCTGATGTACCGGGACGAGGAGGGCTACTACTACCACGTGGACCGGGCCGTCGATTCGGTCGAACTCGGCGGCGGCAAGCGGCTGTTCACCGCGATGTCGGAGGAGCGGGTGCTGGCCGCCTGCCCGGACGTGCTGGACTGCACGGTGGTCGCGGTCCGGGACGGCGAGCGCGTCGTCACCGACGTGCTGCTGCTCCTCGCCGCGGACGCCGACCCGGCCGCGGACCGCACCGGGGCGGTCGTCGCCGCCCTGGACGAGGCCGCCGCCGCGACCGTCCGCAAGGTGCTGGTGGTCTCCCCCGACGACATCCCGCTCGGCCCGACCGGCAAGGTCCGCAAGGTCCTGCTGCGGGAAACCCACCTCGCGGCGGTGGGCGCATGAGCGAGCGGAGTGTGCGAGCAGGCGAGCGGGGCGGGCGCACGACCCCGCGCCCCGGCGCCGTCGTCACCGGCATCGGCCTGGTCTCCCCGCTCGGCCGCGAGCCCGCCGAGGTGTTCGAGGCGCTCACCGCCGGCCGCTCCGGCCTGCGCGCCGTCCCCGAGGGCCACGCCGCGCACGGCTGGCTTCCCGCCGCCGTACTCGGACACCGGCACCC